>BDSU01000001.1 GCA_002897675.1 bacterium BMS3Abin02
GGTCGGCATCCAAACGTCGGAGACACTCGCCGAGATCCGCCAAGCGGTCCAAGGTGAACTCGGCCGATACTCGAGACGGCTCGTCACCGTCATCTTGGCCGTCGGACTCGTCCTGGTCGGGTTGAACATCTACGGTTCGGTCACCACCGCCCGCCGCGACTACGGCCGCCGCCGCGCCCTCGGCGCATCCCGAACAGACATCATCACCCTCGTCACCACCCAAACCGTCACCATCGCCATCACCGGCACACTCGCCGGCTCTCTGGTCGGCGGGGCGATCATCTGGCGGCTCACCGGCACACCCCCTGACGCCGGGTTTGCTGTCGCAGTTGCCGTCCTGGCTGTTCTCGCCGCCGCCATCGCAGCCATCCCACCCGCGATGGTGGCCGCCTGGCGAGACCCCGTCTCCATCCTCCGAGTCCCCTAACCAGGACGATTCCCGTCAATCGCGCGCGACGTTTCGTCGGATCCGGACACGAACCCGTCGTGGTGACGATACTGCCCGGTCCCGTCGTCGGTCGGTTCGGGAACCGATTCTCGAGGTTGGGCAAACAAGAGGGTGCTGAGCCGCAGAACGAAGGTGAGCGAAGGGCCGTCTACATCGCAAGGAACACGGCACTCGGCGACCCGATCGCTTCCAAGCAGGGAACGAAACGAAGATGCTTCGAAAGGAGAAGACCGTGAGACGACTCATGATTACGATCATGATCATGGCGACGGTCATGGTGTTGGCAGCAGCCCCAGCGCTAGCGGCGAATGTGTCCGCGAGTTGCGGAACGGGTGGCTTCTTCTACACCCGCGGGACCGCGGACTACTGGCAGGACCACACGCACGGCGGGTACCTGGTCCACTACTACTACGACACGACACAGGTGCCGATTTCGCACAACTGGGGGTTCGAGACCGGCAACCAGTACGGCAGTGTGAATGGTCCGAATCTGACCAATCCGGCTGCCATGTGCCCGAACTGATCTTGAGGTGATGCAGATTCGGCGCACATTTGTGGTTGTCGCGGTGACGTCGTTGACTCTGGCCGGTTGTGGGGGAACGTCAGACGTTCCCCCAACTTCTCGTGCGACGATGAGCACGGTGCAACCAACAGACACGACCACCGCAGCAACTGTGCAGACCGCGTCAATGACAGTCGTGTCGGGCTGGGCGCCGCCGGCCGTGTCGATCCCCAAGAACCCGGAGTACCGGGAGAAGCTCGGACCATACGCGGACCTGCTACTCCGCGGAGGGGTGACGCCGTATGGCAGCGAGGAGCACGTGCTCTACATCGTCTCGTGCATTGAGTCGGCTGGGTTCAGCGTGACGTTGGACCCATCTGGACATGCCATCGAGGCGGCGCCCGGGGCCCAGGTCGATCAGTTCCGGCAGGTGCAGGCCGCGTGTGAGCAGGCGGCGATCGATTCGGGACTGGTGGCTGCTCCCACATCTGCGTCCAAGGAGTTCCTGGCCGCTCAGTATCAGGCGATGTTGATCACGTATCAGTGTCTGATCGATCGCGGGTATCCGACGTCTGAACCGCCCTCGGAGCAAGCGTACGTCGATCGCGCCGTGTCGTGGCATCCGTATGAGGTGCTCAGTGGACCGGACTACGAGGCTGCTGAACAGGTCTGTCCATGGGACCTGACGACGCTGTTCGAACAGATGGCGGCAGTCGGTCAGACGCCGTAGGAGTACCGTCAATATGGGCTCTGCCGAGAGGTGTTGACAGTATCGTCGCTCTTTGGTCAGCGGCACAATGATCTGGCAGCTCACCGCAACCGTACCTGACGCCGGGTTTACTGTCGCAATTGCCGTCCTGGCTGTTCTCGCCGCCGCCATCGCAGCCATCCCCCCAGCCATGGTCGCCGCCTGGCGAGACCCCGTCTCCATCCTCCGAGTCCCCTATAAAGGACGATTCCCGTCGCCTACACGCGACCTTCCGCCGGATCCGGACACAAACCCGGTGCAGGTCCGTAGAACGAGGAAGCGATTATGGCGGTCGTTGCCTCGGTGACTGTGTCGCCCGGTTTCGTCGGACCCGTCGGTTCGGGAACCGATTCTCGAGGTTGGACAAAGAAGAGGGTGCTAGACCGCAGGGGGGTGGGCGAAGGGCCGTCTACACGGCAAGGAGAGCGGCACTCGACGACCCGAGCGCATCCAACCAGGGAAGGGAACGGAGATGCTTCGAAAGGAAAAAGCCGTGAGACGACTTCTGGTCGTGATCATGATCATGGCGATGATCATGGTGTTGGCAGCAGCCCCAGCGCTCGCAACGAGTGTCTCAGCCAACTGCGGAACGAGCGGGTACTTCTACACGCGCGCTACGGCGGACAACTGGCAGGACCACTGGCACGACGGGAACCTATGGCACACCTGGCACTACGGTACCCAATACAAGGCACACGGTTGGGGTTCCGAGAGCGGTCTCCAATATGGCGACATCTATGGACCAAACCTTACGAGTCCGAGTGCTATCTGCCCGAACTAGTCCCGGCAGGAGACGCTTGTCGCGTGGTCTCGCAGTTGCAGCTATGACACTCGTCTTGGTCGGTTGTGGGAGAACGGGTCACGTTCGCCCGCTCACTGACGTGACGACCTCCCTCGTGTCGGTGTCCGCTGGCCAGACGCCGACCACGGAGCGGTCCGGCCCGGCTGTGTCCGTGACCGGGTGGGCGCCGCCACCGGTGCCGATCCCAAAGGACCCGGACTATCGCGAGAAACTCGGTCCGTACGCCGACATGGTCCTGCGAGGAGGGGCCGTTCCCTACGGCAGCGAGGAGCACGTGCTCTACATCGTCTCGTGCATCGAGTCGGCCGGATTCGATGTCACGGTCGGCCCGGATGGGCACAGTATGGAGGCGGCACCTGGTGTTCAGGTCGACCGGTTCCGTCAGGTTCAGGCGGCCTGTGAGCAGGCGGCGATCGACTCAGGACTGGTAGCCCCGCCGCAATCTCCATCCGAAGAGCAGCTGGCCCTCCAGTATCAGGCGTTGCTGATCACCTATCGGTGTCTTGTCGAGTATGGGTATCCAGCTCCCGAACCGCCGTCCGAGCAGACGTACGTCGACTCGGGCGGCAGCGCATGGCATCCCTACACCTTGCTCGAGGGAGACGTCTCTGCGGTGGAGCAGATATGTCCTCAGGACCTGGTGACCCTCTACGAACAGATGGCGGCAGCCGGTCAGACACCGTAGGTGCTCAGCCGATACGGGCTCCTCCGATGTGTGGCAATTGAGAAGGCATCCGTATGCCGTTCTCCCTGGCGGTCATGGACCGCTAACGAGTTCGATCCCGGCTGATCTGTGTTCGAGTTCGTGGTGTTCGGCCTGGCGTCGGGCGACGATCCGGGCGACCCGTTCGAGGACATCGCTGCTCGCCGGTCCCGATCCGGTGAGGTGGTCGATGGCGGCGGTCTGGGTCGAGCCACGGCCAAGTGACGCTGTCAGAGCGTCTGGGGCGTCTTTCTGATCCGGATGGGTGAGGTGGGTGCAGTGTTCATCGGGCGGTTCGAGGGTGGTGAGGTAGAGGGTGTTGGTTTGCCGGCCTCGGCTCATCGCCACATAGGCCCATTCCCGGTGGGTGGTGCTGTTGATCACGGTGAAGGTGCGTTCGGTGGTGACGCCTTGGGCTTTGTGACCGGTGAGGGCGTAGCCGTAGTCGACGTGACCCTGCTCGAGATACCAGGCGGGTAGGTCTCTTGTTTCGGAGTCGCGGTCGAGGCGCACTGTCAGGCTCCGATTCTGCTGGTCGATGCTGGTGATGGTGGCGAGGTCGCCGTTGAGGACTTCGAGGCGACTCTGGTTTCTGAGGCAAAGGATCCGGTCGCCGGCTTGGAAGGTCCGTTCTCCTGTTTCGAGGGTGGGTCCGTCGAGTTGGTTGGATGCGGCAAGGTAGCTGCGGGCTTGTCGGTTGAGTTGGTTGACGGTGTCGTTGTCATAGGCGATGAGCAACCCGGAGGTGGGGTCACCGGTGGCGGTGACATGGCGATACCAGTCGTCGACGGCCTTGACGATCGTGTCAGTCCGGTCCTGTCCGATGATCAGTCGCCGATGCTGTTGGTACGCGTCGATCGCCTGGTCGACCGCTCCGTCGCGCAGTTGCGTGAGGGCAGCCCTTTCCCACGGCTCGTGTTGACGAACATTCTCGGTCAGCTCTGCCGTCGGGAGCCGGTTGGCGAGAGCCCGAAAGAGGCCACCGGCTTCGATCTCGGGTAGCTGACGGTCGTCACCGATCAGGATCAGCTTGCCTTCGGCGGCCTCGATGAGGTCGGTGATGGCGGCGAGTTGGCGGGTGCCGACCATGGCTGCTTCGTCGACCACCACGATCGCACCGTCGGGGAGACCGCCTCCGTCTCGGTTTTCTCCTATCAGTCGGGTGAGGGTGACAGACGGGATCCCGGTGGCGGCTTGGAGACCGGCGGCGGTCCTGCCGGCCAGCGCCGCACCGAGAATCGGGGTGCCGGTCAGTGCGGCGAGCTGACTGATCACGGCCATCACCGCGGTTTTGCCGGTTCCTGCCGGTCCGATCCCGACGTCGATCGTATTCCCGGAGGTGGCGAACCTGCGAACCATCTCGGCCTGGCCTTCGGTGAGGTGTCGGTGGCGTCGCAACCTGGCTTCGACCAGACGGTCGGGTGCGGTCCATCGGCCGGCACCGATCCCGGAGATGGCCTGTTCGATGATCCGCTGCTCGGTGACCAG
>BDSU01000002.1 GCA_002897675.1 bacterium BMS3Abin02
CACGAGTACGAGCAGGCCGGCGCGCAGATCGTCTACAGCGCGGAGGAGGCCTACCGGCGTGCCGATCTCGTGACGAGGATCGGCACGATGTCCTCGGTCGAGCTGGATCTCCTCAAGCCCGGATCCGTGATCTGCAGTTTCCATCACATGGCGGTCGCCTCGAATGCACTGGTCGCCGGCTTGGTCGAACGAGAGATCACCGCCGTCTCCTATGAACTCATCGAGGATGCAGCCGGCAACCGCCCGATCCTTGCGCCGTTCAGTGAGATGGCGGGAATGCTCGCCGTGCACCTTGCCGGCTACTACCTACAGAACGACTCGGGGGGAAGGGGAATCCTGCTGGGTAACGTGCCCGGGATCGCCCCACCGAACGTCGTCATCCTCGGCGCGGGAATCGCCGGTCGAACGGCGGCATGTCACGCGAAGGCTGCCGGAGCTCGCGTCGTCGTAGTCGACACCGACATGGCCAAGTTGAGAACGGTGAGTTCCCGATGTGGCGGCCAGGTTGCGACCGCCAATGCCAGTCTCGAGCCGCTGGAGAACTACACGGCTTCGGCGGACGTGCTCATCGGCGCCGTGCTCATTCCCGGCGCGCGAGCTCCGATTCTGGTGACCGAGGAGATGGTCGAAGGAATGCGTCGAGGAAGCGTGATCGTCGACCTTTCGATCGACCAGGGTGGATGCGTGGAGACCAGCCGCCCGACGAGCCTCGACCAGCCGACCTTCATCGTCCACGACGTCGTGCACTACTGCGTGCCGAACATGACCGCGAACGTTGCCCGCACCGCCTCCAAAGCGCTCACGAGAGCCGTCCTGCCCCAACTCGTGTCGCTGGCCGAACGAGGAACAGGAGGTGCAGCGGCAGCGGATCCCCATCTCGCCGCGGGAGTCGTGATGTATGAAGGAAACCTCGTACACGCCCAGGTTGCAGCTGCCCACGGCTTGCCCTTCGTCGAGCTGAGATCCCTTCTGGCAGGAGCGGGCGCATGAACTGGTTCGACGACTACCGATCGAAGCTGCAGACTCCGAGCCAGGCCGTGTATCAGATCCAGAGTGGCGATCGTGTCTACTACGGAGGGAACGCGGCGATCCCGTGGGCACTGGTCAGGGCGCTCGCAGAACGAGGCGAAGAACTCTCCGACGTGCAACTCAACCACGTTCTCCTCGTGGGCGATGATCCGCTCTCCGATCCGGCGATGGCCGATCATTTCCGTCACAACTCGCTCTTCGTGGGACCGGCGGATCGGGCCGCGGTGAACGAAGGACGGGCAGACTACGTTCCGATCTTCCTGCACCAGATTCCGCGCCTGTTCAAAGAGAACATCATTCCCCTGGACGTCGCAATGCTGATGGTGTCCCCGCCGGACGAGCACGGCTTCATGAGTCTCGGCGTCGAGACGCTCGCCTCCCAGGCGGCCTACCAGTCGGCCAAGAAGGTGATCGTCCAGGTGAACACGAAAATGCCGCGCATTCTCGGCGATTCATTCCTCCACGTGAGCAGGGTCGACACGATCGTCGAGCACACCGAAGCGTTGCCCAACCTCATACCGAAACCGGCCACCGAGATCGAGCGCACGATCGCGGCGCACGTACTCGAACTCATCCCGCCCCACTCGACGGTGCAGATGGGCATCGGCGGCATCCCAGACTCGGTCTACGAGTCGATGGAAGGCGATCTGCAGCTCGGGATCCACACCGAGATGCTGTCCGACGGAGCCATGCGCGCCATCGAACGCGGTGTCGTCACCGGGACACACAAGTCGCTCCATCCCGGGAAGGTCGTGATCACGTTCGCGATGGGAAGCGACGAGCTCTACGAGTTCCTCGACAACAATCCGCTCATCGAGGCACACCCCGTCGACCACACGAACGATCCGTTCGTCGTTTCCCAGAACGACAACATGGTCGCCATCAACTCCGCGATCGAGCTGGATCTGACCGGACAAGTCTGCTCCGACTCGATCGGCCCCTACATCTACTCGGGGTTCGGTGGACAGGTCGACTTCATCCGCGGTGCGGCGAAGTCCAACGGTGGCCGACCCATCATCGCGCTTCCCGCAACCGCGAAGGGCGGAACGCTCTCCCGCATCGTCCCGTTCCTGAAGCAGGGCGCCGGTGTGGTCACCAGCCGTGCCGACGTCCACTACGTCGTCACCGAGTACGGCGTTGCCAACCTGTTCGGCATGAATCTCCGGGAGCGGGCAGAGGCGCTGATCGCGATCGCCGCCCCTCAGTTTCACGAAGAGCTGGAGGCGGCCGCGAAGGAACGCAAGCTGCTGCCGTGAGACTCCCTGCCGGTCCACCCGGAGCGCTGATGGGTTCATCTCGAGTGGGGGCGAGCACCGACCAGAGCACGGTCCGCGCCAGGAGAGGGCCGAGCGAGTAGCGTCCTGGCCATGGCCACCGTGCAGCTGTTCGTCACGTGCCTCGTCGATGCGTTCGCGCCGCAGGTCGGAGAGGCCGTCGTGGACCTCCTCGAGCGACTCGGACTGACCGTCGAGTTCCCCTTCGGGCAGACGTGCTGTGGTCAGCCTGCGTTCAACGCCGGTTTCGACGATGAAGCCCGGCGTATGGCCGTGCACACGCTCCAGGTGTTGGACGACACCGAAGGCACAATCGTGCTGCCATCGGGGTCGTGTGCGGACATGATCATCCACCACATCCCCGATCTCGTCGCCGACGACCCCGACCTCTCCGAGTCGGCGCAAAGAGTCGCGGCGAGGACACGCGAGCTCACCTCGCTCCTGGTCGATGACCTCGGCGCGACCGATGTGGGCGCCACCGGTGCCGGCTCCTGCACCCTGCACCACTCATGCCATGGCCTGCGGAACCTCGGAGTGAAGTCACAGCCCGAGCAGCTCCTCGACAATGTCCAAGGGATGGATCGGGTGGAACTCTCAGACGCGACGGAGTGCTGCGGCTTCGGCGGCCTGTTCTCCATCGAGATGCCCGACGTGTCTGTCGCGATGCTCGACAGGAAGCTCGACAACATCGAAGCGAGCGGTGCCGGCACCGTCGTCGGAGGCGATCTCTCGTGTCTCATGCACATCGCAGGAGGCCTGCATCGCCGTGGAAGCTCCATCGAAGTTCGCCACATCGCCGAGATCCTCACGAAGCCATGACCTCCTTCCTCGAGCGAGCGCGTTCGGACATCGGCACTGCCCCGATCGCTGCACTCAACGTGGGGGCGCGGCGATTCTCAGCCCATCGCGACCATGCCGTCGAGGCGTTTCCGGCGATGGACGACATGCGGGATCGCGCTCGTGAGATCCGCCTCCACACGCTCGCGAATCTGGATCGTTATCTCGCGCAGTTTGCGGACACCCTCGAGGCGGCGGGAGGAGACGTGTTCTTTGCCGCGGACGCACGCGAAGCGAACGATTATGTCGTGCAACTCGCGCGCGCCCGAGGTGTGCAGCGCATCGTCAAGTCCAAGTCGATGCTGACGGAAGAGCTCCGCCTCAATGACGCGCTCGAAGCCGAGGGGATGGAGGTCGTCGAGACCGACCTCGGAGAGTTGATCGTGCAACTCGCGGAGGACCGTCCGTCGCACATCATCGCACCGGTCCTCCACAAGACCCGCTTCGAAGTCGGTGCGCTGTTCGAAGAGAAGCTCGGCGTCCCCTACACGGACGATCCGATCGAGCTGAACTCGATTGCCCGCCGTCATCTCCGCCCCCTGTTCCTCACCGCCGACATGGGAATCAGCGGCGTGAACGTGGCCGTTGCGCAGACCGGATCCATCTGCATCGTCACGAACGAAGGCAACGGCCGGCTCACCACGACGGCGCCCAGAATCCACGTCGCGATGTTGGGTGCGGAGCGCCTCGTCCCGTCGATCGGGGACATGTCCGTCATCTTGGAGGTGCTCGCCCGCAGTGCGACAGGCCAGAAGCTGAGCGTCTACACGAATGTCCTGACCGGCCCTCGCCGCCCCGGTGAACCGGACGGTCCGGACGAACTGCATGTCGTGATCGTCGACAACGGGCGCTCGAAGGTCCTGGAGGGTCAAGGCTCCGAGATCCTGGCGTGTATCCGCTGCGGAGCGTGCCTCAACGTCTGCCCCGTGTACCGGACCGTCGGCGGCCACGCCTACGGCAGCACGTATCCGGGGCCTGTCGGATCGGTACTCACCCCTGCGCTGTTCGACCTCGACGAATGGTCGGACCTGCCGTACGCATCCACGCTCTGCGGAGCATGTCTGGAGGTATGTCCCGTTCGTATCGACATTCCCCGGCTCCTGCTCGGTCAGCGCCGCCTGTCCGTGCAGACGCGAACAGGACCCATGTGGATGCGGCGCCCGTTACGCGCCTACGCAAGCGCAGCGACGCATCCCCGTCGCTTCCGCGCGCTGCTGCGCATCGGTGCCGCCATCGGTCGTCTATTCCGCTCCGGATGGATCCTGCGGCTTCCCTGGCGCGGCGCCGCATGGACCCAGGGCAGGGATCTGCAGACACCGGCCAAGTCGTTTCACCGACGCTGGAAGGGGCGCAACCGTGGATCGTGATGCGTTTCTGGCTCGAATCCGATCGGCGTCGGCGACCCTGCCGGCCTCTCCGGACCCGGGAATTCTCGTCCCTGGGCAGCCCTCCGGCGACCTCGTGACCCGCTTCTGTCGTGAGCTCGAAGCCGTCGACGGGGTACCCCACCGTGCTGCAAGCGCGGATGATGCCCTTCGCATCGTCCTCGAACTGATGGAAGGACACCGTTCGTTCATGGCCCGTGGCCCGCTGCCGGTTCCCGGCCTTGCAGGCCGCTTGATTCATGACGGCTATCGGATCATGAACAGTGACGTGCCCCCGGACCCGGCCGCGCGCATCGCACATCAACTCACCTACGAGACACTCGAGGTCGGGATCACCGGAGCGGACGCGGCTCTGGCCGAATCGGGGTCGATCGTCGTCACGTCGGGACGCGAATCTCCGCGGATGGCGTCGCTCATCCCGGAGATCCACATCGCTCTGGTCCGCACCGACCAGATCTATCCGTCGCTCAGCCACTTCCTCGCCGAACATCCCGACGTGGCGACCCGCAGTAGCAACATGGTCGTGATCACCGGACCGAGCCGTACCGGCGACATCGAGCAGACCCTGACCCTGGGTGTGCACGGTCCGCGCCAGGTCCATGTCGTCCTCATCCCGTTCTCGTGACGGTTGAACCGGTTAGTTCCTGCGAAGCGTCACGAGAAGGGAAGTGGTCCAGTCCTTCACCAACCGGTCCAGCGTCGTGAGCGGCATCATGCCCGAGCCCAGCACCGTGTCGTGGAATCCCTTGATGTCGAAGCTCTCGCCCAGAGCCGTCTCCGCCTCGCTCCGCATCCGCTGGATCTCGAGACGCCCGATCATGTAGGCGAGCGCCTGACCCGGCAAGCCGATGTAGCGGTCGATCTCGTTCTCGATCGTGCCAATCGACATCGGAGAGTTCTCGGCGAAGAAGTCGATCGCCCGCCGGCGACTCCACCCTTTCGCGTGCAAGCCCGTATCGACGACCAACCGGCCGGCGCGCATCGAGTCTGCGGAGAGCATGCCGATGCGCTCCAACGGACCCGAGTACAAGCCCATCTCGTCGGCAAGGCGTTCGGTGTACAGACCCCAGCCTTCGGCGTAGGCCGTCACACCTGCGTGCTTTCGGAACTCGGGGATTTCCTCGAGTTCCTGGGCAATCGCCAGCTGAAGGTGGTGACCCGGTATTCCCTCGTGATACGCCACCGCCTCGATCTCATAGCGGCCCCAGTTTGTCGGATCGGACGTGTTGACGAAGAACATGCCGGGTCGGGACCCGTCGGTGGCCGGCGGGAAATAGAACGCGGTCGGCCCACTCGGCGTTTCGGCGACGATGCAGTCGGCCTTCGGAAGACGCCCGAACCAGTCCCCGATCGCGGCCTTGGCCTTTGCCAGCGCACGCTCTGAGGCAGCGACGACTTCCGGGCCTGCCACAAAATGCAGATCCGGATCCTCGCGTAGACGCGTGAAGATCTCGGTGAGATCGTCGGTGCCGAGAGCCTCCTTACCGAGCTTTCGATACTCGCCGGCCAACCGCTCGACCTGGTCGAGACCGATGTCATGGATCTCATCGGCCTTCAACCGCAGCGTCGTGTGCTGATGAATCGCCTTTGCGTAGAGTTCGTCGCCGCCGGATACCCAGGACACGCCGCTTCGTTCTTGCGGCCTGGCAAAGGGCAAGATCTCGTCTGCGATGATGTCTCGGTACCGCTGCAACGATGGCCGGATCGCGTCACGAACGACGTTGGCGAGACGCTCCTTCCACGCCTCGGTTGCCGCCGTGTCGAAGGATCCCGGGACCCGCACATCCAGAAACGGATCCTCTTCCATCGGCAACGCGAGCAGTGCATCGAGCTGCTCAACCGTCTTCTCGCTCGTCAATGCAGGCGGTGTCCTGCCATCGACAAGCCCTTCGCGCAGACGCTCGCCCATCTCATCGAACACTCGAGCGAATCCCCGGTACTTCTCGACCAACGCCTCGGCATGCTCGGACTCCTCGATGGGCAACTGGGGGATCAGCACGGGGATCATCGCCTGCAGCCCCATGGCGTGGTTGACCGCGAACTCGGCCGCCCTCGTCTCGAGCGCATCGGCCCCGGTGGAGGCTTCGAAGATCAGCACATCCCTGGTGATCCGTTCCTCCTGGCCGAGGCCTGCCTGATCGATCGCCTCGGCTCGTCCGGCGAAGTCACGAAGGCGGGCGATCTGGGCATCCTCGGCCTCTCTCGACACCTCCTCGACCTTCTCGTCGAACCGGTGATCTCCGAGCATCATGGCGTGCGTCGGGTTGGTCTCCATCGTGTAGTCCCAGTAGTCGTCGCCGAGCCTGCACAGTTCCTCGTTCACCGTCCACCCTTTCGTCACAGCGGATCACTCATCTTGACCCACTGAGGACATAACGTCGAATCTCACGGAACGCTTTGCGCCACTCGGTGTATCCCTGCTATAATGTGACTGACCAGTCACCCATATTGGAGTATCATGGGTCGAATCACCGCCGAGGCGAAGGTCGAGGTCCGCAACCGACTCCTCGCCACCGCAGCCCGGCACTTCGCCCGCGACGGCCTCGAGCGAACGAGCATCGACGCCATCGCATCGGGAGCGGGCGTCGCCAAGGGAACCGTCTACAACTACTTCCGATCCAAGGGCGACCTCTTCGCCGAGGTCATCGCGGAAGGCGCACGACAGGCCGTGCAGCGATACGAAGCCAATCCGGCGGCGGGATCGACCAGGGACCGGCTCCACGGGTTGGCCGAGGCAGACGTGCAGGTCGTACGGGAACAGGAGCCATTCCAGCAGGTCGTGATCCGGGAAGCGCTGGCGTTTCGGCCCGAGACCTATCCCCTCGTGATCGGACACCTCGCCCCGTTTGTCGGTGCCGTGGCCCGGGTCCTCGACGAAGGCGTGGCTGCCGGCGATGTACGTGAAGATCGGCCGGCTGCCGAGCTCGCCCTGGCCTTCGTCGGCATCCTCGCCATCTTGTACGTACAGCATTGGGGCTCAGGCGGAACATGGCCGACGCTCGAAGAGATCCCCGATCTCGCGGTCTTGCTGTTCTTCGACGGTGTGGGTCGCCGGCCAGGGGTTCAAGGATGAGCACGTACGCGTTCATGCGCCGGCTCGAATCGACACCGTCTCGCTACGACCGCGGCATCCGGCTCCTGAGCCGGGGCCGCATGTCCGGCGTCTACGAGCGTGTCGCCGAACTGGCGGCAGGACCAGGGCTGCGTGTCCTCGACATCGGCTGCGGAACCGGAGGGGTCACCCTGGCGTGCGCTGCACGGGGAGCCGAGACGATCGGTATCGACCGGGATGCCGGCATGCTCGAGGTCGCCGCCGCGAAGCCGGCCCCTGCGACCGGGAGCGTCGAATGGGTGGAGTTGGGGGCGGCCGAGATCGAGGACCGGTTCGATCCCGAAACGTTCGATGCCGTCGTGTCGTGTCTCGTCTTCAGCGAGATGTCCCCGCAAGAGCGCTCCTACGTGCTCGGGATCGTCCATGATCGACTTCGCCCGGGAGGACGGCTGGTGATCGCCGACGAGGTCGAACCGGCCGGCGGCGGCGCCCGTCTCGTCTACCGAACCTTGCGGATACCCACAGTGGCGGTGACCTGGCTGCTCACCCAGACGACGACACATCCCGTACATGGCCTCACGGACGCCGTGCGCCGAGCGGGCTTCGTGGACATCGACGAGGAACACCCGTGGTCGTCCTTCGTCATCTCGAGCGCGAGGAGACCATCATGAGCGCACTGGACTCCGTGTTCGACACGGCATTGAGGTTCCTGCCGCATCGCTCCAAGACGGGGCTCTTCCCGATCGGCGATCCGGACCGCTCTTCGCCCGTCGTCGTCACGGGCAATTACACGCTCACTGTGCGACGGGTGGTCGAGGCACTGCAAGGTGAGGACGTCTGGCTGCTCGTTGCGGACAGCAGGGGCATCAACGTGTGGTGCGCTGCGGGGGGTGGTCATCTCACCCATCACGATGTGATCGCCGCGCTTCGGACGTCCCGAATCGCAGACCGGGTCGACCACCGGGAGCTGGTCCTGCCCCAGTTGAGCGCCACCGGAGTCGAGCGAAGCCGCGTCGAGGAGGCGACCGGATGGCACGCGACGTGGGGACCGGTCCACGCGACGGACCTCCCTGCATTCCTGCGACGGGGCCGGCACGCCGTGAGGGAAGAGCGGGCCGTGCGCTTCCCGATGAGTGACCGCCTCCAGATGGCGATCATGTGGACTGCGCCGATGGTGCCGATCCTGTGGTTGATCCTGTGGCCGATCACCGGACCGCTGCCGGCGCTCATCGACGCGGCGGCCATCACGGCCATCGTGCTGGCGCTCTTCGCGGGTATGCCGTGGCTGCCGCTGACGACACATCGAGGGCTGCTCGTCTACAGTGTCTTGGCCTTGGCCGGGTTCGGGTTCGGTGTTGCCCTGTTCGCCGTCGCCGGGGCCATGACGACAAGAAACGTGATCGTCCTCGCCGCCGCCTGTGTGATCGGGACCGGGATCGTGTCGGTGGACGTCGCCGGGTCGACACCGCTGCTGTCGAGCTCGGTCAACCCGAGCGATTTCAAGGTCGAGTTGTTGATCGACCGATGCACCGGGGCAGCACAGTGCGTGTTGGTGTGCCCGCGGGACGTGCTCGTCATGAACGGTCACATCCGCAAGGTGGAGATCGTCCGGCCGGCGAACTGCATCCTGTGTGGCGCCTGCATCGTGCAGTGCCCTGAGGACGCGCTCCGCTTCCGGTTCGATGACGGGAGAGTCGTCGAACCGGCGACGATCCGGAGAACACGCCTCAATCTGCTGGGCAAACGAACGGTCACCGTCCCCGACTGAGTGGCGACTCCGTAGCCCATCCTTCCGGTGCGTCCACACCGACAGGCCGGGCCGAAGAGAGTCACGCGAGCAGCAGTTTCTCCAGCCTTCGTGCTGCGATCACGATCCCCACGACACCCATGATGACCAGGAACCCGACGTGGTAGATCATCGTCCATTCGAAGATCCCGAGGGTGACGGAACGAATCAGCACGACACCGTGATAGAGCGGCGACAGTTGCGCCGCCCACCGCAGCCATTCCGGGTACACACTGAGCGGGTAGAACGTCGCCGAGAACAGGAACAGCGGCAGCGTGACGAGTTGCACGAGATCGAAGTCCTGCCAGGACCGCATGAACGACGTGGCCGCCATGCCTGCCGCGGCGAACCCGAAACCGAGCAGGAGCGCCGCAGGAACGGCGAGCAGCCCCCACAGCGACGGCATCAGGCCCATGATCCACATCACGACGAGGAATCCCGTCGCGTACAAAGCTCCCCGAAACAGCGACCATGTGATCTCACCGATGGCGATGTCGCCCGGCGCCATCGGGGTCGCCAGTACGGCGTCGTAGATCTTGGCGTATTTGAGTTTGAAGAAGATGTTGAACGTCGATTCGTAGACGGCGCCGTTCATGGCCGCAGCACCGAGGAGCGCAGGCGCCACGAACGCCGCGTACGAGATCGGTTCCCCGGTGGGTCCTACGACGTCACCGACGAGTTTGCCAAGTCCGATACCGATGGAGAAGAGATAGAACAGCGGTTCGAAGAATCCGGAGAAGATGACGATCCATGCGTGCCGGTACACGAGGAAGTTGCGTTCGAGGAGATGCCGTGCCCGCCGACCCCCCATCGCCGACGGCGGCACGATCCTGGCCATGAGGGTCCCGGTGGTCATTGCCCCAGCTTCTTCGTGAAGGTGTGGACCGCCACGAGAGTTCCGCCGACGATCCATGCCGACAGGTAAGCAACATGTACGAGCGGCGAGAAGGTCGTGACGACACCGAGCGCCGTTGCGCGAGTCAGCTCGACGCCGTGCCACAGCGGCACGACGTAGGCGAGCGGCTGCATCCAGCCGGGAAGCTGTGTGATCGGAAAGAACGTCCCGGAGAACAGGAACATGGGGACGATCCCGAACCGGAAGAGGTTGCTCAATCCGATGTCGCGCTTCAGCCATGCCGCGTAGCCGCTTACCGGCGCGGCGAACGCCAGCCCGGTGAGCACCGCAGGGAACACCGCCAGCAGACCTGCACCGATGGCCACCGCTCCGAATGCGGCCATGACGAGCGCGAACACGGTCGAGACGAAGATCATGCGGATGCCGACCCAGCCGAGATGACCGATGACGAGGTCCGGGATCCCGATCGGCGTGGCCAGCGTGGCGAAGTACGTCTTGGTCCATTTGATGCCTGCCATGACCGGCCACGACCCGTCGCCTGCGCCCGTCTGCATCGCGGCCGCCGCGAGCAGCCCGGGAGCGAGGTAGGCCAGGTAGGGAATGCCGATCGACGCGCTCCCGGCGCCACGGTTCACGAGCGTGCCGAGGCCAACCCCCATGCCCAGCAGATACAGGACCGGACTGAGGAAGGTCGAGATGACACTTCCCCGCCACGTGCGGCGGTACACCCGGGCGTGCGCCTCGACGACACGGATCGCAGCCGCAGCCATCAGTCGATCAGGCTCCGGCCGGTGAGACGCAGGAACACGTCTTCGAGCGTGCTGCGACGAACCATCACCGTTTCCGGCTTCAACCCGCGTTCGGCCACCTCGGCGGCGGTCCGGTCACCGTCGTCGGTATACAACAGCACGCTGTCGGGAAGAACCTCCGTCCGTTTCGACAGTCCCTCGAGGAGCGGCAGCGCCTCCTCCTGACCACCCACCGGGAAGCGCAGTTCGACGACGTCTCGTGTCGAGTGCGTTTCGATGAGTTTGCGTGGCGAGCCCTCGGCGACGATCTTCGCCTTGTCCATCACGACGAGGCGGTCACACAGTTGCTCCGCCTCGTCCATGTAATGCGTCGTGATGATGAGCGTCACGCCACGTTGCTTGAGCCGGTAGAGCCTGTCCCAGAGCGCATGGCGAGCCTGCGGATCGAGGCCTGTGGTCGGCTCGTCCAACAGGAGCACGTCGGGCCGGTTGATCAGGGCCCGGGCAATCGTCAAGCGCCGCTTCATCCCGCCGGACAGATTCTCGACCTGGGCGTCGCGCCGTTCCGTGAGTTGGGCGAACTCGAGCAGTTCGTCCGCCCGCTCGGTGATGACCGATCGGGGCAGGTCGAAGTACCGCCCGTATACCAACAGGTTCTCGAAGACCGACAGTTCGTTGTCGAGGTTGTCTTCCTGGGGGACGACGCCGAGCCGCGCCCGAATGAGCGATCCCTGTGTTGCGGGGTCCATCTCGAGAACTCTCAGCGTTCCTTCGGTGACCGGCGACACGGCGCCGATCATCCGCATGGTGGACGTCTTGCCTGCGCCGTTCGGTCCGAGGAACCCGAACGCCTCGCCGTATTCGACGGTGAAGTCGATGGCGTCGACCGCGGTGAAATCACCGAATCGTTTGGTGAGCGCGCGTGCGAATACGAGGGGTTCGGTCATGGGCGCGTCAGAGTACTCGGAGTCGTAGGCCGGCACGTCGCGTTTTGCGTCTGTCCGTACCGGCTGTCGCGACCATCGATGAACTCCTCGAGCGTCGCCACGGCCATGACCGCTGGTTCGCCGGGAAGCTCGCGATCGGCCATCACCTCTCGGCCGGCCGTCGCCGCCACCGGGACTCGGGGTTCGTGACCGGCGACCAAAACCGACAACCGGTCATGGGCGACATCGCGCCAATTCAGGCAGGCCGCCAAGCCGGGATCACGATCCGCCGGATCCCTTCAGCTCTCGTGCGCCCCAGAACATCAGAAAGGCGCCGATGTAGACAAAGAGCCCGCCGAAGACGTCGAACGGCAGGTCCAGCACGTTGAAGCGAAGGTCGGCCAGCAGCTCGAGCACGCCGAGAAAACCTGCGGTGAACCCCAGTACCCGCAGCAACCATTCGTATGGGAGGGGCCAAGAGGCCGAGGGACGGTCTTGATGCACCCACACTGCAAACAGCACGAAGCCCGCCACGAGGAGCGTACCGGTGAAAAAGAAGTACTCGCCGAGGATCAGGTCGAACAGGACGTAGTCGGCGAGGACAATCGCCGCCCCGAGGGCGAGCCACCGCTCGCCGGCTCCCAGCTTGGCGATCCTGGAGGACGCCGACGAGTTCGGGACCGGCCCGGGCGTCTGGTCTGCGGGCTGGTCGGTGTTGTCTCCGTCTGGCATCTGAACCTCCTCCGACCGAATCTACCCTGTCTTTCGCCCTTCGTGGGACAAATCTCGAACCGGTCCGGGTTCGGCGGAATCCCCGCTCCGTTCTCGTGACGCCTCGCCGGAATGGTCCGAGCCAAGCGTCCCGAGAACGGAGGACACTGTTGGCGGGTCGGCTACCGCAGCGCCGGGATGATCTCCCGCCCGTACGCTTCGAGCGTCTCCTCCTGGGCGTCGTGCATGAGGTAGATGGCGAACTGGTCGACGCCCATGTCCCGTAGCTCGGTCAGTTTGGCGATATGGTCGGCGACCGGACCCAACACGCAGAACCGGTCGACGATGGCATCGGGCACGAACTCGGCCGAGGGATTCCGCTTCTTGCCATGGTGCAGGTAGTCATAGCCCTGCCGATCCTTGATGTAGTCGGTCAGTGCCCTCGGGACCGTGATCCCGCCACCGCCGTAGCGGACGACGAGGTCCTCGACGTGATTGCCGACCATGGCCCCGAACCAGCGCAGCTCTTCCCTCTGGTGGGCGAGGTTGTCGCCGACATAGGCCGGAGCGGCCACGCAGATCCGGATGGAGCCCGGATCACGTCCGGCCTGCCGAGCGGCGTCCCTCACCACTCCCATCGTCCATTCGAGGATCTTGGGGTCGGCAAGCTGAAGGATGAATCCGTCTGCTTCCCGGCCGATGAGGTCCAACGCCTTCGGCCCGTAGCCGGCCACCCACATCGGCAGGTCCCAGCCTTCCTCCCCGATCCACGGGATCCGCAGCCGCACCCCCCTGTAGGTGACCGACTCTCCGGCCACCAGACCCTTGATGACCTGCATGGACTCCGAGATCGTCGCCAGTGTCATCGGTTTGCGGCCGATGAAGCGCAGCGCCGAGTCGCCCCGTCCCATACCGCAGATCGTGCGACCCCCCGACATGTCGTCGAGAGTGGCGAACAGCGAGGCGAGCACCGTCCAGTCTCGGCTACCCGGATTGGTGACCATCGGGCCGACGACCACGTGCTCGGTGGCTTCCAGCATCCGGCTGAAGATCACGAACGGCTCCTGCCAGAGAATGTGAGAATCGAAGGTCCACGCATGTGAGAAGCCGTTTTGCTCGGCACGTTTGGTCAGCTCGATGACTCGCGATGCCGGCGGATCGGTCTGCAGTACGACTCCAAAATCCATTTGCCTCACCCTTGCCTTGCTCTCGTTGCCGAGCGGTGTCCGATTACCGCCTATGCGTGCTGTGGGAACCCCAGATCGACGCCGCGATGCCGGGGTTCGGGCCACCGGCTGATCACGATCTTCGGCCTCGTGTAGAAATGGATGCCTTCGGGCCCGTAGATCGCATGGTCGCCGAAGATCGACTCTTTCCACCCGCCAAACGAGTAGAAACCGAGCGGCACGGGGATCGGTACGTTGATGCCGACCATGCCCACTTCGATCTCGTTCTGGAATCTCCGGGCAGCGCCGCCGTCGTTGGTGAATATCGCCGTCCCGTTCCCCCACGGGTTCTCATTGATGATGTCGACGGCCTCCTGGTAGGAATCGACCCGTACGATCGAGAGGACCGGACCGAAGATCTCATCCTTGTACACGGTCATGTCGGTTGTGACGTGATCGAACAAGGTGGCTCCCAGGAAGAACCCTTCTTCGTGACCGGCCACGGTGAGCCCACGCCCGTCCACAACGACCTCGGCCCCTTCCGCGATCCCCTCGTCCACGTATGCGGCGACTCGATCCCGGTGCTCTCTGGTGATGAGCGGTCCCATCTCCGAGTCGGGTTCCATGCCCGGGCCGATCTCGAGGGCGTCGATTCGCTCCTTCACCTTGGGCAGCAGTTTTTCCGCTGCGTCGCCGACCGTCACGACCACCGAGATCGCCATGCATCGTTCGCCTGCCGAGCCGTAACCCGCCGAAACGGCCGAGTCGGCGGCCAGATCCATATCGGCATCCGGCAGCACGATCATGTGGTTCTTGGCACCGCCGAGGGCCTGCACGCGCTTGCCGTGGCGGGTACCGTCCTCGTAGATGTAACGGGCGACCGGAGTGGAGCCCACGAAGCTGACCGCCGCGATGTCGGGATGCTCCAAGATCCGATCGACGGCCACTTTGTCACCGTGGATCACGTTGAGCACACCGTCCGGCAAGCCGGCCTCGGCGAACAGCTCGGCCGCCAGAATCGAGACGGAGGGATCCTTCTCGGAGGGTTTCAAGACGAACGTGTTGCCGCAGGCGATCGAGATGGGATACATCCACATGGGCACCATGGCCGGAAAGTTGAACGGCGTGATCCCGGCCGTCACACCGAGGGGCTGGCGAATGGTGTACATGTCGACCGCCGCCGAGACGTTCTCCGAGTAGTCGCCCTTCAGCAGATGCGGGAGGTTGGTGGCGAACTCGATGATCTCGAGTCCCCGGTTGATCTCGCCGAGAGCATCACCGAAGGTCTTTCCATGCTCGGCGGTAAGCAGCTTGGCCAGGTCCTCTTTGTGATCGTTCACGAGTTCACGGAAGGCGAACAGGATCTTCTGCCTCCGACTCAGCGAGGTGTCCCGCCAACCCGGAAACGCCCGCTTGGCTGCAGCCACTGCCAGATCGACCTCCTCCACGGTGGCGAACGGCACGTGGGCGGTCACCACTCCTGCGGCGGGATCGTGCACGTTCCCCCGCCGTTCGGATTGCCCGACCACCCGCTTGTTGTCGATCCAGTGTTCGATGAGTTCCATGTGTATCGCCTCAGATGAGCAGCTGGCTCATGCCGCGCTTCAGATACTGTCCGTGACCCTTGGTTCCCACGTACTCGCCGCCTTCGACGATCACCTTGCCGCGCGAGAGCACGTGGTCGATCGTGGCGTTGATCTCCATGCCTTCGTAGCACGTGTAGTCGATGTTCCCGTGGATGGTGTCAGGCGCCGAATACGTGAACGATGCATGAGGGTCGTACACGACGATGTCGGCGTCCGACCCGACGGCGATCGTGCCCTTGCGTGGGTACATCCCGAACATCTTGGCCGGTGTGGTGGCGACGAGGTCAACCCAGCGATTGATGTCGAAGCGGCCTCCGACCACACCGCTCTGGTACATCACGTTGAATCGCTCCTCGACGCCGGGCAGGCCGTTGGGGATGAGCGTGAAATTGCCCTCCCCCAGCCGCTTCTGGCGGCCCAACGTCTCGTCGTCGTCGTAGAAGAAACAGGCATGGTCGGTGGACACGACCTGGAGGTCTCCGCGGGCGAGGGCGTTCCACAGGTACTCCTGGTGACCCTCCTCCTTGAAGCGGATGGGCGGAGAGCAGACGTACTTGGCGCCCTCGAAGCCGGGCAGAGAAACATGATCTTCGACGGACAGGTGAAGGTACTGCGGGCACGTTTCCCCGAACACGTTGAGACCGCGATCTCGGGCCTTCGTGAGCTCGACAACCGCCTCCTTCGAAGACATGTGGACGATGTAGAGGGGCGCCCCGGCCAATTCCGCGAGGACGATGGCCCGATACACCGCCTCCGACTCGGTCGTGGGCGGGCGGGTGATGGAGTGGTACTTGGGGTCGGTCTCGCCCCGTTCGAGGGCCTGCTCCCTCAGAACATCAATGGCAATGCCGTTCTCGGCGTGCATCATGATCGTCGTGCCGTCGCCGGCGGCCCGTTGCATCGCGCGGAAGATCTCGCCGTCGTCGGAGTAGAGCACGCCGGGGTACGCCATGAACAGCTTGAAGCTGGTGACGCCTTCGTCGACGATCGCACTCATCTCCTCGAGGGAAGCGTCGTTGATATCGCCGACGATCATGTGGAAGCCGTAGTCGATGGCACAGTTCCCTTCGGCTTTCTGCATCCACTTCTCGAAGCCGTCCCTGACCGACTCGCCCTTGACCTGGACCGCGAAGTCCACGACGGTGGTCGTGCCTCCGAAGGCGGCGGCCCGGGTGCCGGTTTCGAAACTGTCGGACACGTAGGTCCCGCCGAAGGGAAGCTCGAAGTGCGTGTGGATGTCGACACCGCCCGGCACGACATACTTGCCGGAGGCGTCGATCACGGTGTCCGCGCCCTCTTGCCAGTGGTGCGCCCCCGGCGCGGCCAACGCGACGACCTTCTCGTCCTCGATGAGGACGTCCGCCGGGATCGTCTCGGTCGAGGTAACGACCGTGCCGTTGGTGATGACGATTCTCATCAGTTGTCTCCTCTCTCGAAGAGGGCCGCGGTCGCGGCAACCGCCTCGCTCAGCGCCTCAAAGCCCTCGTCGGCCTCCTCCTCGGTCAAAGAGAGAGGCGGCGCGATGCGCAGGACGTTTCCGAACATGCCACCCTTGCCGAGCAGCAGGCCTCCGGCCCGAGCTGCCTCCATGATGTGTGAGGCTGCCTCCGGGTACGGATCCGTCCCGCCGGGGCGAACGAGTTCCACGCCGATCATGAGGCCCTTCCCCCGCACCTCGCCGATGATCTCGTAGCCGTCGGCCAGGTGATCGATGCGGGACCGCAGATGTTGGCCCACCTTCAGGGCGTTGGTTTGCAGGTCATGTTCCAGCAGGTAGTTCAGGTTGGCCAGTGCCCCGGTCGTGGCGAGCGGGTTCCCCCCGAACGTCGAGATCGAGTTGGCGTTCAGACAGTCCATGATCTCGGCTCGTGCGATCACTCCGCCGATGGCCAGCCCGTTGCCGACCCCCTTGGCGAAAGTGATCATGTCGGGGACGATACCGTGCGCCTGGTATCCCCAGAAGTGCTCGCCGGTCCTCCCCCATCCGGTCTGAACCTCGTCGGAGATGAAGAGAATCCCGTGCTGGTCCAGTTCGTCCTTCATCGCTCCGAAGAAGCCATCCGGGGGAGTTACGAAACCGCCCACACCCTGGATCGGCTCGGCGATCAGGCAGGCCACATTCCCGGAGGTGGCGACCTTCAGCAGGTCGCGCAGGTCGGCCACGCAGGCGGCGGTGAATTCTTCGTCCGGAAGGTGACCGAAGGGGCTTCGATACCGATAGCCGCTGTGCACATACGTCACGTTGAGGGGAGCGAGGCTGGTCGGGGACCAGGACCGGTTGCCGGTCAGCGAAACGGCGGCGAACGAGCGGCCGTGATAGCTGTTGCGAAGCGCCAGCACCTCGTTGGAGCGTCGGTACGTGGTGGCCAGCAGCATGGCCGTGTCGTTGGCTTCGGTCCCCGAGTTCGTGAAGAACACCTTGGCGTCGGGAATCCCCGACAGCTCGGCCATTTTCTCGGCCAACTCGATCTGAGGCTCGATGAGGTAGAGCGTCGACGTGTGGAGGATGCGTCCCGCCTGCTCCCGGATCGCCTCGACGACCTCCGGCACATTGTGGCCGGTCATGGTCGTGAGGATGCCCCCAAAGAAGTCGAGGTATTCTTCGCCTTCGGCGTCCCATACCCGCCGGCCTTGCCCTCGCACCAGAGCGATGGGCTGCCGGTAGTAGAGCGCCAGCCAGGATGGGAGCACCTGGTTGTGTCGTGCGTGGAGTTCTCGTTGCGTGCCCATGTGTCCTCTCGATCGGCTAGGGAGTTACGAGATCCTGGTAGGCGTCGGGTCGTCGGTCACGGTAGAACGCCCACTGTTTGCGAACGTCTTCGACCATGTCGAGGTCGAGGTCCCGAACCACCAGTTCCTCGTCGGTATCCGATGCGGCGCCGTCGACCACCTGACCGCGAGGATTCACGAAGTAGGAGGATCCGTAGAAGTCGTTGTCTCCGAAGGGTTCCTTGCCGATCCGGTTGATGGCGCCGATGAAGTACTCGTTGGCGACGGCGGCTGCCGGCTGTTCGAGATTCCAGAGGTACATGGACAGGCCACGACTGGTCGCCGACGGGTTGAAGATGATCTTGGCGCCCTTGAGGCCGAGAGCCCGCCACCCCTCGGGGAAATGCCGGTCGTAGCAGATGTAGACGCCGATGCGACCGACGTTGGTGTCGAACACCGGATACCCGAGGTTTCCGGGCCGGAAGTAGTACTTCTCCCAGAACCCGGCGACCTGGGGAATGTGGGTTTTGCGGTACTTGCCGAGGAAGGAGCCGTCGGCATCGAGGACTGCGGCCGTGTTGTAGTAGAACCCGTCGTCTTCCTTCTCGAAGATGGGGACGATGAGCACCATCCGGGTCTCCTTCGCCACCTTCTGCATGAGCCGGATCGTGGGCCCGTCGGGGATCGGTTCGGCGTACTCGAAGTGTTCGTCTTCCTGCACCTGGCAGAAGTAGGGGCCGTAGAAGAGCTCCTGGAAACACATGACCCTGGCGCCCTGCTCGGCTGCTTGGCGCGCGTAGTTCACATTCTTCTCGATCATCGAGTCCTTGTCGCCCGTCCACTCGGTCTGGACGATGGCTGCTCGCACCACGTTGGCCATGGTTCTCCTCCTCTGGAACGGTTCCGGAAACTGCGCAGCGCCCCTGATTCTCGTCGTTTGGACGGCATATGCTCCGCAACGGGACCACACCGCCAACCAACCCTACAACCCTACTCCGGCCTCCCGATACAGTGGGATTCAGCCCCAGGAGAGGCAGTGGGCGTCGGCGATCGAGAGATGCGCCATGAGCAGGAACCGGGCGGGTTCGTGGATCATCCGATCGATGCGTTCGACCGTCAGGCTCGAGCAGTACGGTTTTCGCATCGGTCGACTCGCGCAACGGGATCGTTCCGCACAAAGGTCGAAACCAAGACGATGCCGACGGCTGTCGGCACGACCCCGATGAAGACGAGGGCTGCCCCGACGAATACTTCCAAGAGTCCACTGGCGAACCCGGCTCGACATGCCTGGCGTTCCCTCTTGGAGAACGTGCTCGTGTCGTCCTCGCGATCGGTTTTCTTCGTTTGAATCTGACGGTGTCCAGCGTCAGGGAGCCCACGGCAAGGAGGCCGAAGGATCCGACGAGGACGGCGAACCCGAGGGATGTCCCGGCCCGGCCTGTTCGGTGGTATCTCGTTCGCGTCGCACGCGTTCGACATGCTCTCCTGGCGGAGGCCTCGGCGACCAGACCGGTTGGGCGGCATTACACTGACAGACCGGTCCGCTCCACACAGCGGAACGCCGTCATCAGCCGCCGGCCGGATGTTGCGGCGGGCGGGTTGGTGAAGACCGGCGGCGACGCCCTGCGTGAGGCCGGTGTGATGGTGCCCTGAACGGCGGGGCCCGGTTGGCCGCAAGCAGCGTATCCGCCCCCTCGGGACACGGGCTGGAGTGGGAGCGGCCGTGACCCACCGACCCGGAGGGGTCTCGACGATTCGGGATGATATGTACCTGGCCACGAAGCGGGGCGTGTCACCGGCCGGAGCGGTCGCTGCTCTGCCTGAGCAAATCATGTTGGTCACGGCGTCGGGACAGAAGCCTTGACGAGGGGCCCGAAGGGAAGGTGGAGCTGATGGATCCTGTAGATCTGGCCTCCCGGTTGATCGCCATACGCAGCCTTTCCTGTGAAGAAGGCAAAGTGGCAGACCTTGTTGCTGCTGCGATGCTCGAAGCAGGCTTCCGCGAAGTGAAGCGCACACCTTTGGGGAGCGTCGTCGGCATCGCCGGGCCACCGGGAAACGTCACTGCGCTCTTCGACGCTCACATGGACGTTGTGCCTCCGACCGGGAGATGGACCGAAGATCCCTTCACCCCCACGATCCGGAACGGTCGCCTCTACGGGCGTGGTGCCACGGACATGAAGGGGGGCCTGGCTGCTCTGTGATCGTCGGCGTCGGCGCCGCTGCCGCCCGTTTGGGGCGCCCTGTGGCCGTGTCGAGCACCGTGCTCGAGGAGACGATCGAAGGAGTCGCTCTGGGCGAGGTGCTCGACCTGGTGGAACCGGACGCCGTGGTGATCTGCGAACCGTCGTCGCTGCAGGTGAAGACAGCGCAGCGGGGTCGTATCGAGATCACACTCGAAGCTCGTGGCGTGCCCGCCCACGCTGCCCATCCTGAACGCGGCTCGAATCCCATCGACCACATGGCTCGAGCCTTGCGCATCCTGGCGCAGACGGACCCGCCCGAAGACGATCAACTCGGCCCAGGGATCCTGGTAGCGACCGATGTGGTCAGTGACCCATTCCCATCGATTTCGCTGATTTCCACAACGGTGACGGTGCGCTTCGATCGCCGCACTCTCCCGGGCGAGGAATCGGACCAGGTGTTGGAGGATCTGGTGAGGATTGTCGATCACGTGGCACCAGGCTGCTTCTCGGCGCGAGCGACCTCCGACACAGTCGTCGCCTACACAGGGGCAACCATCGCTCCTCTACGAGTCATGGCGCCGTGGCGAATCGATCCTGAGCATCCACTCGTGCAGACGTGCCTGGAGGCAGTGACGATCGCGGGTGCCGCGCCCGAGCTGGGCGTGTGGGGTTTCTGCACCAACGGTTCCGAGTCTGCCAGGCGAGGGATTCCGACCATCGGCTTCGGTCCAGGCCGCGAGTCGGACGCTCACATCGAAGACGAGTCGGTGTCGGTGACCGAGATCCAAACCGCAGCCGTCGTCTACCAGCACCTGGCTCTGTTCGTGGCCAGAGAACCGGCATGACTCGCGGCGGCGGGGAAACGAATGCTCCCCATGGTGAAGCGTCCCGGGGAACACCAGAGCTCCAGAAAGCGCGGGGCGATTCGCCACCGTTTCGCCTCGGGCATGGCTCGGTCGGGACCGTCCTCGACGCCTACGGTCACCTCCATGCGGGAGCCGACGAAGCCGTCGCCGGAGAGCCTCGACGGCCGAATCGCGTCCCGAACCTGGAACACACCAACCGGAACCACAGTGTCCATCATGAACCGAACCCACGCACACACCGACTGCGCGAGGAGCGCGCGACGGCACCTCGTTCAAGCAAGACCAGACAGTCACAAGACGGACAGCAACCCCCGCTGAGCAGGGGTTTCTCTGGGTGGAGGTGAGGGGATTCGAACCCCTGGCCTCTTCCGTGCGAGGGAAGCGCTCTGCCGGGCTGAGCTACACCCCCAAAGGGCGAACGGCATTGTAGTCACCGCTTCACCGAGCGGATCAGAGCCGATCCAAGAGATCCCTTCGCAACCGCTCCTGCACGATCGTGGTCGTCAGGTCGGAGCGGCTGCGCTCGACCAGTGCCCGCGCCACATCTGTCGTGCGCCGGAGCCCACGCGTCATCCCGTCGGGATAATCGAGGCTTGCGAGGAGATCGACGACGGCATCCATCGCGCCGAGCGTCCCCTCGGCTCGTTCGAGTTCGCCTGACCGCAGGAGATCGAGCAGACGCCTCCGCAGCTCGCCGACCGCCTCACCGAGGCCGTGCAGATACGGCCCCACCCACACGCCCAGGTCGTCCGGCGTCGGCAGCGCCAGTTCGAGACCCAGGGCGTATGTCAAGCGCGCCTCCGCATACTCCTTCGCGGCGTCGGCGACGAAACCGGTGAACAGCACGTCCGGATGGTCCTCGAGCAGTTTCACGGCCTCCCGCAGCAGAACGCCTGCCTGGTCCATCAGCTCCTCGCAGCGCTCCAGTTCTCCCCGATGGAACGCGCGGATTGCATTCGCCGAAGTGCGAATCATCTGGCGGGACACGGTGAGGCCTTTCTCACGCGCAGCGAACTTGGCATCGAACTCGGCACGGGCAGCGGCTTCGACAGGATCGAGACTTGGCTTCATCCGCTCAGCCGTGCGCCAGCACCCGCGCCGGCGGCTCCGCCTCGTCGGTCTCCGTATCCCTGATATCGACCACGAACGAGGCTTCGCGATGCTGGCGAATCTGCACCAACATCGCCAGGTACCAGGCGATGACACCGTCCATCGCGATGTGGGCGATGAGCAGGGCGGCGGAGCCGCGCCAGATCGCAACGGCGAGTGTCGCGACCGCAATCGAGATGAGAACGATGAGGGCACGGCGTCTCCGCACGAGCACTCGGCGTCTCGTGAGCATCGGTTCGATCGTCGTCCCGCTCCCAGCCGCGCTGAGGCGCGCGGACAGCCGCATGAAGTCTCGTGCCGATTCGGTGGGCTGGTCCCGCCGAGAGGTGAAGACCGAAGGCAACAGGAATGCAGCCCACACGCCTGCCAGCACGAAAATGACAATTACCGCCGTTGCTTCCACGTATCCGCCCGTCGCTCACCCTGAGAATAGGTCACCAGACCCATCTCCGACAAGTTATCAACAGGCGACCCCGGTATGCCGAGGTCCACGGAGCGTGGCGGACTCAGTGTCCGGCGGTTTCGTCGCGCAACAGCGCGATCGCATGACCGAGTGCCGGAGCGATCACATCGAGCGATTCCGTCACTCCGCCGACAGATCCCGGCAGGTTGACGATGAGGGTCGATCCGGTGATTCCGGCGACACCCCTGGACAGCATCCCGTACGGATTGATGCCGAACGTCGACGAACGAATCGCTTCGGCGATTCCCGGCGCAGACCGTTCGACGACGCTGCTCGTGGCCTCCGGTGTCAGATCTCTCGGCGAGAACCCCGTGCCACCTGTGGTGACGACGAGGTCGAACCCCTCCTCGACGGCCTCCTCGAGAGCATCCCGCACGGAGGAGACGCCATCGGAGACCACACGAAGCTCGGTCGCGATGCCGAGCGTCTCGAGACGCTCCGCCGCTGCCGGACCGGAACGGTCCTCGGCCTCGCCACGGCTGACCCGATCGCTCACGGTGAGGACGAGAGCCCTCAACGTCGCCACTCTCCGGAGCGTCCTCCCGATTTCGACAGCAGCCGGACTCCTGTGATCTCGACACCCCGCTCGACACCTTTGACCATGTCGTAGAGCGTGAGCGCCGCGACGGACACTGCGGTCATCGCCTCCATCTCCACGCCGGTTCGATCACGCGTCTGCACCCTGGCCTCGACACGAGCACCGTCGTCGCGTTCGTACACCTCCACGGAGACCGACGTCAGTGACAACGGATGGCACAGCGGGATGAGATCGGCGGTGCGTTTGGCAGCCATGATGCCGGCCAGGCGTACGGTCGCCGGCGCGTCACCCTTCGGCAGCTCCCCTCCGAAGAACTTGCGACTCGTTTCGGACGTCATGTGCACGATCGCCTCGGCCACGGCCACGCGGTCGGTAACCGGCTTGTCACCGACGTCGACCATATGCACGTGTCCCTGCTCGTCGAGGTGTGTGAACTCTTCAACCATCGAGGACCTCCATCGTGCGGATCTCCGGCCACCTGAACATCTCCAGCGTTACCGTGTCACCGGCTTCGAGATCGCCGACGCCGACAGGAACCAGGGCAAACGCGTCGGCGTGCGCCATTGCCGACAGGACGTTCGACGACTGACCACCGGCGAGATCGGCGAGCAGCCCATCACCTTCGATTCTCGTGCATACCCGCAGAAAGACGTCTCTGGCCGGGTTCGTCGACACGGCCGTGGTGATCCGTCCGAGTATCTGTGGCCGGAACAGCGCCGTGGCCCCCATCATGTGGAGCAGGGCAGGCCGGACGAACTGCTCGAACGACACGATGACCGACACCGGATTGCCGGGCAGACCGAACAGCGGCGTCCCTTCGATCTGTCCGAACGCAAACGGCTTGCCGGGTTGCTGCGCGACCTTCCAGAACGCAACGGTGCCAAGGTCGGCGAGGACGGCCTTGACGAGGTCGTACTCGCCCATCGAGACCCCGCCTGACGTAATGACGGCGTCCGCCGTCCCTGCTGCTTCTTCCAGCGTCGCCCGCAGCGCCACCGCATCGTCGCCGACGATCCCGAAATCGATGGCGCCGACGCCGAGGTCGGCCAGCAACGCGATCAACGCCGTCCGGTTCGCGTCCCGGATCTTCCCGGGCGTCGGCGCCACCACTTCTGGCGGCAGCAGTTCGTCTCCCGTCGACAGCACTGCGGCGACCGGACGCCTCCTCACGAGTGGTTCGATCACGCCAATCGACGCGAGCACCCCAAGGTGTGCCGGGGTCAGCCGTTCTCCCGCCTCGAAAACGCGTGCCCCCGCCTCCATGTCGCCGCCCGCAGGCCGAACGTTGGACCCAGGCGCGCGGGATGCCAGAACCATGACCGACCGGTCTCCGGGTTCGGTCACCTCGACCTCCACGACGGTATCTGCACCGGCCGGCATCGGGGCGCCGGTCATGATCTTGATCGCGGCGCCCGGTTCGACCGTGTGGGTGGGCACGCTGCCCGCAGGCACATCCTCGATCACACGAAGCTCCACGGGGATCCCCTCGAGGTCCGCCGCTCGGATCGCGTATCCGTCCATCGCAGAGTTCGGAAACGGGGGAACGTCGTGTGGCGCGTCGACCGGTTCTGCAAGAACGAGGCCTCTTGCCTCTGCCAGCGGGACCCGCACCGAGTCGATCCGGCCCACTGCCGTCAGAACTTCGCGCTGGGCTTCCCGGCGTGGTTTCACAGCAGCCCCTTCAGGAACCGTCGATAGCCTTCGCCCAGTTCGGCGTGGGCCAGGCCGAGGACCGTCGACGCTTCCAGCAGTCCGGCCGGGTTTCCCACATCCAGCAGGTCGTCCGGCGAGACGAACCCGTCGCAGCGTCCTCGCCGGCCGAGGGCATCGATCGCATCGGTGAGCTGAATCTCACCCCCAAACCCCGGAGCAAGACCGTCGAGGGTCTCGAAGACCTCCGGTGTGAAGATGTAACGACCGACCAGTCCGAGGCGCGACGGAGCTCGTTCGACACCCGGCTTCTCGACGGCGCCGCGCACCTCGACGACCGTCTCCGATCGCCAAGCACCCGGAACGATCACCCCGTAGCGGGCAAGGAAGTCGTCGGTGAGGTGCCGCAGGGAGACCATCGACGTCCCGTCGAACTGTGCGGCCATCTGATCGAGAACGTCGATGCGGGAGATGTTGTCGGCGAGCATGCAGAAGAACGTCCGGCCTGCCACCGCTTCTCGAGCGGTCAGGACGGCATGACCCAGACCGAGTGGCACCGGTTGAGTCACCGGCGTGATCTTCATGTGCTCCAACCCCGGGAGCGGCCCCTCGTCGGCAAAATGCTTGTGGACGAGCGAGCCCACTCCCGGATCGACGACGATGATCGCCTCGGTGGCGCCCGCCCTGGCGGCCTCCTCGACGCCATACTGTATGGCCGGGCGGTCGACGATCGGAACGAGGGCCTTCGGAACGACCCGCGTCGCGGGACGTAGACGAGTTCCCCTTCCCGCAGCGGGAATGACCGCGACCTCGATCGTCACTCTTCCACCACCTTGCGTTCGATCCCTCTCAGTAGCCGTGCAAAGTTGCCCCTGTGACGGTACAGGACCAGTGCGACGGCCGCACCCACCCAGACGAGTGCCCACCCCCGACCGCCCGTGAGCCATGCACCCGGAACCGCGGCGAGTGTGACGACGATCGAACCGATGGCGGCAATGTGTGTGGTGACGATGAGAACTATGAACACGACGAGGAGAACCGCCGTGGCCACAGGGTACAGAGCGAACATGACTCCCGAGAGTGTCGCTGCCCCTTTGCCGCCGCGAAAGTGATGGAACACCGGATAGCAGTGCCCGGCCACTGCGGTGAGCCCTGCCGCGGCACCAAGCGTAGGACCGCCGACGGCTGCTCCGACCAGGGCTGCGAGCAAACCTTTCAGCAGATCGAGGCCAAGCACGGTCATGCCGGCCTTCTTGCCGATCGACCGGTAGACGTTGGACGCGCCGGGGTTGCCACTCCCTTTCGAGTAGATGTCCAAGCCTTTCGCGCGTGCAATGAGGACGGCGAAGTCAACGCTCCCCAGCAGATACGAGCCGAGCACCACGGCAATCGAACCCAACGTCATGGACTTCGAGTGTACCGGCGAATGACACCGGCCCCGATCGTTCGGATCTGCCGATCCGACCCCGGGGGGAAACGCGCGGGGATCCCACTCCTCGCGCCCCGACCGGGCCCATCGATCGCAAGCGTTCGCCGTCTTGATATCATTCAGGCCCAATCCATCACGGTCTCGAGTTCTCATGCCCACCTATGAATACGTCTGTAAGCAGTGCGGAAAACGGTTCGACGTTTTTCAGTCCTTCTCGGAGAAGTCCCTCCAGACGCACGACGAGTGTGGTGGCCAACTCCAAAAGGTCTTCCACACCGCCGGCATCATCTTCAAAGGATCCGGTTTCTACGTGACCGATTCACAGGCGGCCAAGAGTTCACAGGCGGCCAAGGATTCGCACGCGGCCAAGGATTCGCACGCGGCCAAGGATTCGCACGCGGCCAAGGATTCGCACGCGGCCAAGGATTCGCACGCGGCCAAGAGTTCACAGGCGACCAAGAAAGGTGAAGAATGATCGGGGTATTCGGCGGCACGGGGTTCTACGAGTTCCTCGATGACGCCCGCAGCGTTCGCGTCGAAACTCCCTACGGAGATCCGTCGGCATCGTACATGGTCGGCACGATCGAGGGCGTTGACGTAGCCTTCCTGCCCCGACACGGCGAACACCACGAGTTCCCGCCACACAAGGTCAACTACCGGGCCAACGTGCGAGGAATGAAGGATCTCGGTGTCGATCGCATCATCGCGCCATGTGCCGTCGGGAGTCTGGTAACCGAATACGCGCCGGGGCACATCGTCATCACCGACCAGCTCGTCGATCGAACATGGGGTCGTGCATCGACGTACTTCGACGGCCCGGAGACAGCGCACATCTCGCTTGCCGACCCCTACTGCTCGGAGCTGCGCCCACTGGCGCTCGAAGCCGCAAGGACCGCGGGAGCGACCGTGCACGACGGCGGAACGAGCGTCATCATCCAGGGCCCGCGCTTCTCGACGAGGGCAGAGAGCAGATGGTTCGCCGCCAACGGCTGGCATCTCGTGAACATGACCCAGTTCCCTGAGGCGTCCCTGGCCAGAGAGCTGGAGATGTGCTTCGTCAACCTGGCTGTCGTCACCGACTACGACGTCGGCGTCGAGGGGGAGATCCCCGCGGTCACGCACGCGGAGGTCATGCGTCTGTTCGACCAAACTCTGGGCACCCTCAAAGAGACGGTGCGGCTGCTGATCCCGATGGCCGAGAAGGCGCCCCGAGCATGCTCTTGCCAAACCGCGTTGTCCGGCGCCACAGGCTAGGAAGTCCGCTGAGCGATACCGGTGCAGAGACGAGTGTTTCGTGCTTCGTATCGCGACCGCAGGTCGACGCATGACCGTGAAGCGGCGTGACGGTCCAGGCGCAACGAGGCACAGTCGTGCACGCGGTCAGGACGGAGAACGAAGCGACCGCAGCGGCTTTGCCGCTTCGGCAAAGGGAGATGCGTGCCATGTATCTCTCGGCGGGCTCCCAACCCCCTTCCCGACTCACCCTGTTCGCGGTACGTTCACGGGGTGTACTGGTTCACGCGTCCACCCTACCTCCGCTGGGCGGGCGCGGCACTGATCATCATCGTTGCCGCCTGGATCGATCTGCGACCGGCTGACACGATTGCCTATCCGTTCGCGGCAGCAGATATCGCACCCGGAGCGAGCATCGATGCCGAAACCATCGAGTGGCGCCAAGCGCCGAAAGACCTGCTCCCCTCCAAACCCGAAATCGGCGGGACGGCCCGGTATGCAATTGCAGCAGGCGAACCCCTCCTCCCCTCCCTCGTGTCCGGCGCGCGTCCTGAGATCCCCGACGGATGGTGGGCTCTCTCGACGGAGCTACCGGAGAGCGTCGTTGCCGGTCAATCGCTCCGGATCGTTATCACCGGGTTCGGCGTTGGACCCCAAGCAGTCCCCGGGATCGTCATCGAGCCGCCTCCACCGGCCGATCCCCTCGGCTATGAGGACCCGGTCGGTCTCGTGGCCATCCCTGGCGACTTCGCGACGGCGGTTGCCGCGTCGGCGGCGGAGGGAAACCTGAGCGTTCTCGTCGGACCCGACATCAGTCGATAGCAGAGACAGGATCTGCCGAAGCTTTCCGGGATCACCGGGCACACAGACATCCGGCGGAGTCACGCCCGTCGAGCGCAGACAACATGGACGGACGCTCGGCCCGGCTATGCTCCGGCGCCGTGCTCCAGGCAATCCTCTGGGGGCTCATCCAGGGCCTCACCGAATTCCTTCCTGTTTCCTCGAGCGGCCACCTCGTGCTGGTGCCGGCGATGCTCGGCGTGGACCCGCCCGACCTGGCGACGACCGCGGTGCTCCACCTGGGAACCCTGATCGCCGTACTCACCTACTACCGACGAGACATTGCTGCACTTCTACGGTTTGACGACAAGGCCCGGCACCTCTGGTGGTTGCTGATCGTCGGAACACTGCCGGCCCTGATCGGTCTCGCCCTCAAGGATCAGATCGACACCTTCCAGCGGTCCTATACGCTCGTGGCGATCGCCTTGCTGGTCAGTGGAGCGGTGCTCCTCGCATCGCAGCTCATCCACAAACGAACCCGGACCGTCGAGGAAGAGACCACCGCTGGAGCACTGGTCATCGGCATCGCCCAGGCGCTGGCCATGGTGCCAGGTATCTCCCGCTCCGGGATGACGATCACCGCCGGACTCGGACGCGGGCTCGACGCCGAACAAGCCGCCCGCTACTCGTTCCTTCTCGCCATCCCTGCAATCGCCGGAGGAGGTCTCCTCGAAGCGGTCGAACTATCGAGTGCCGGCAGCTTCACGACGTCGGTGTGGGTCGCCATGGTCGTCGCAGCCGTGTCGGGCTATCTGGCAATCGCCTTCCTCATTCGCGTCCTCGTCAAGCGGGGCCTCGTACCCTTCGCCATCTACTCTCTCGCGGTGGGAGCGGTGGCACTCATCCTGCTGTGAAACTCCCGTTCTCGTGACGGTTGGGCAGGGCGGTTTCAAGCTGTGGTCGCGACGAGTTGATTGAATCGTTCGGACTATTCCCCCCAAGCGTCACGAGAACGGGCTCTCAGAAGCCGACGACGCACCACGTGGGTTCGTGCCAGCCGAACATGAGGTCCGCACGCTGCAGGGCGTCCCTGTCACCTTCGACCAGGCCGGCTGCAGCGAGTGTGGCGAAGTCGTGATCGCCGAGGTACCGCATACCGAGCTGCGTCACTGCCATGCGCAGATCCGGCTCGCCATCCGTCCTGCGACAGGACGCCCCATCGGGGCCTCCTTCGATCCGATAGACACCGGCGACATCGTCCGGACCCGTGATCTCGATCGTGATCGCTCCCTCGACGGGATAGTGACGGGCCTCGAGCGCAACTCGAACGTCGAGGATCCGGACCCAGATTCCCTCGGTGACCTTGAACGACAGCCTCCTGGGATCGGTCAGGAAATAGGCGAGCGGGTCGCGCAGTGGACGCACCCGGGCTTTGACGGTCTTGGTCAGGTCGATCCCGAACAGGAACCGCCACATGCCGAGGGTCGCGTCGTCGTTCACACCGATGACCTCGTTCGCGAGGAGTGTGTTCTGCGGGTGGCCTTCCTTCCACTCCTCCTTGACGCGGTAGCGCGCGTAGCCGAGTCCGACGCCGCCCTCTTCGTAGAGCGCGAACCGGTTCGCCGTTGCTCCTCCGCGCCACGCCTCGAGGTCCGACAGGTCGACCTCCCATTTCAGCGGCGAGCGCCGGATCATGCCCGGGTAGCGGTCCACGACCTGGTCGAGGACGGCAGGGAGACGCTCGAGCGCCTCGTCTTTCTCGATCAGGCGCACCCTGCCGGGGGATGGTTTCGTGTCGATGAACGTGACGTGGGCGCGTTCTATCTCTCTGGTGGCGAGTCGATTCGCCATTCCGAATCCGTAGCGGCCGTAGATAGAACTCTCCGACGCCCACAGGACGGAGAGCGGCTCCTCGTGTTCCCGGCTGTCGTCGAGCAGCCTGCCCATCATCTGGGTGAGTACTCCCCCGCGGCGATGCGATGGGAGCACACCGATGGCGGTCACCCCGCCGGCCCTCGCCGTCCCGCCCGGAACGGTCATCTCGAACGTGATGTTGGCTCCGGTGCCGACGACTGCACCGTCGTCGAACGCCGCGATCGTCCGGTCGAATTCGGTTGCCTTGCGTTCGACGTCGATTTCCTCCGGCTTCGGATCCCAGGCGAACACGTGCGCCAAGACGCCGACATACCCGTCGAAGTCGTCCGATGTGATTGGGCGGTACTCCATCAGCCGAACGCTAGTGGAGCGACAGGGATCGACCGCCCGAATTTCCGAGCGTACGGCGGGCAGTCCAGGAGGTCCAGGAAAAGAACACCACCGTTACCCGCGTCGCCAACGGCGTGCCCATCGAAGCGGCATCAGGAACCGACAGCCGGCCACGAACAGCCCGAACCGTGTCACTCGCCCCGGAGGGCCTCCACGACGACGGCCACACCAAGTGCCGGGTCGGACAGTCTTCGGCTGCTCTATTTGATAACGAGTTCCGGATGCGTTCGCACCCGCGGCTTGGTCTTCTCCAAGGTGTCGGTGAACTCGTTGAAGGCGACATCCGCCTCGCTTCCCGGAGCAGCCACGGCCACCGGGACACCTTCATCGGCGCCCACGCGCATGGCCGGAACCAGCGGGATCCGCCCCATCAGCGGAACTTCCAACTCGCGTGCGAGCTGCTCACCGCCGCCACTGCCAAAGAGTGGATAGCGTGTGCCGTCGTCTCCAGTAAACCACGCCATGTTCTCCACGACGCCGATCACGTGCTGGTTGACCTTCTCGGCCATCAACGCCGCCTTCTTGGCGACACGCTGCGCCGTCGCCTGCGGTGTTGTGACCACGAGCACCTCGGCCCGTGGAAGGAACTGTGACAGCGAGATCGCCACATCGCCGGTGCCCGGAGGAGTGTCGATGAGCAGGTAGTCCGGCTCGTCCCAGAAGACGTCGGTGAGAAACTGCTCGAGCGCCTTGTGCAACAGTGGGCCGCGCCAGATGACGGCCTGGTCGGGCTGCACGAAGTAGTCCATCGACATGATGCGGACTCCGTAGCTTTGCGGTGCGATCAGCGAACCACCGACCACCGCGGGAGGGCTGAGGACCCCGAGCATTCTCGGGATCGAGAAGCCATACACGTCTGCGTCGATCACCCCGACACTGCGGCCCCGCGCGGCCAAGGCAACGGCCAGGTTCACCGTCACCGACGACTTGCCGACGCCGCCTTTGCCGCTGGCGATCGTGATCACCCTGGTGCGAGAGCCGGGACCGCCCGCAGCTTTCTTCTCGGGGCGAAGCCGCGCCATGAGCGCGTCGGCCTCCTCGTCGGAGAGAACGGTCTGCTGCACCATGACATCGTCGATCCCGGCGACAGACCGGGCAGCTTCCTCGATGGCGGCAGTGAGCCGATCGCCGTAGGGGTAGTCGGGATCGGCGACGGAGACGGCGACGACCGCGCGCCCCTTGTCGACGGTGACGGCCCTCACCGCATCCAGTTCTTCGAGCGTTCTCCCGAGTTGGGGATCGACGACCTGCCCGATCGCCGCACGTACCGCATCATTCATTGCAAGTCCTATCTGCGCAGTGTTTAGAAGCGGCTCAAAACTATAGTGACGTTGTGGATGTCCGAAACCTGGAGCAGACGCTCAACAAGCTCACCGCGACTCTGGGCGATCCGACCCGACGCTCCATCTACCTGCGGGTCCGATCTTCCCCCGAGCCGCTCACCGCGACGCTCGTCGCGAACGAGTTCGGCATCCACCCCAATGTGGCTCGCCACCATCTCGATCGACTCACCGAAGAGGGCTACTTGGAGGTCACGAGACGCCGTCCCACCGGCAAGACAGGGCCCGGGGCGGGAAGGCCGGCGAAGTGTTATGCCGCCACCCTAAAAGAGATCGATCTGCAGTTCCCGACTCGTCGCTACGACCTTCTGATCGACCTCCTCGTGCGCATCGTCCTGCACCTCGCACCTGGGGACGGGCTTCAGATCGCCCTCGAGATCGGCCGTGATTTCGGTCGCGAACTCGCCTCAGGAATCACCACCACAGGCGATGGCGACTTGGCGGCGTCACTCGAGACTGTTGCATCGTTGATGCAGAAAGAGGGCTTCGAGATCATCGCCGATCCGGCAGGCGAGAAACTGCTGACCGAGCATTGCCCGTTCAGCGCCGGCAAGTTCGAGCATCCCGAAGTACTGTGCTCCCTCGATCGAGGCATCATGACCGGGATCTTCGAAATCGTCGACCCACAACGGGCGGCAGCGCTCGAAGCCAACCTGGAGATGGATCACGCCTGCGTGACCACCGTCTGACCAGCCTGCAGGACCCGCCCGAGATCCACGGCTGACGACCGAGATCGGCCCGAGCAGGCACCATGGTGGGGGTCGGTACACTGACCTCATTCTCCCAGTGAGGTGACGCATGACCCACCCAGCCCGCCACACGATCACCACGCCGCTCGGCAAGCGAGTCGTCTACCGCCTCGATGCGATCGACGCCGATCTCGCAAGGCTCCCATACTCGATCAAGGTGCTCCTCGAAGCGACACTGCGCAACGTCGACGGTCACGTCGTGACCGAAGCGGACGTCCGCACCCTCGCCGCCTACGACCATGCCGATCTCGGCCAGACCGAGGTGCCCTTCATGCCGGGCAGAGTCATTCTCCAGGACTTCACGGGCGTCCCTGCACTGGTCGATCTCGCTGCCATGCGCAGCGCGATCGTTCGCATGACCGGAGATGAGCGATCCGCCGAGAAGATCAATCCCCTCGTTCCGTGTGATCTCGTCATCGACCACTCCGTACAGGTCGACGCGTTCAACACCGGCATGGCGCTACGCATCAACGCCGAGAAGGAATTCGAACGGAACAAGGAACGGTACGAGTTTCTCAAGTGGGGCAAGTCCGCATTCTCGAACTTTCGCGTCGTCCCTCCCGAAACCGGGATCGTCCACCAGGTCAACCTCGAATACCTCGCCAAGGTCGTGTGGGACGACGGCTCGTACCTGTACCCGGACAGCCTCGTCGGCACCGACTCGCACACGACGATGATCAACGGCCTCGGTGTCCTCGGATGGGGCGTCGGCGGCATCGAAGCCGAAGCGGTGATGCTCGGGCAACCCATCTACATGCTCATCCCCGAAGTCGTCGGATTCCGCCTCACGGGCAGACTTGCCGAAGGAGCGACTGCGACCGACCTCGTGTTGAAGGTCACGCAGATGCTCAGAAGCCACGAGGTGGTCGGCAAGTTCGTCGAGTTCTACGGACCGGGTCTCGACGACTTGCCACTCGCGAATCGGGCGACCCTGGCAAACATGGCCCCGGAGTACGGCGCCACGATGGGATTCTTTCCGGTCGATCAGCAGACGCTCACGTACCTGCGTTTGACCGGCCGTGACGAGCGACTCGTCGAAACCGTGGAGATGTACTGCAGACAGCAGGGGCTCTGGCGTGACAACGCCGTCGCCGCAGACTACGTCTCCGATCTGGAACTCGACATGGGAACGGTCGTGCCGGCGCTGGCGGGACCGAAGCGGCCGCAGGATCGCATAGAACTGACAGAGATGAAGAGCCAGTGGCGCAACGATCTGGCGACGACCTTCGGACGTGGCGGTGACACGATCGTCAAAACCGCCACCAACGTCACGTTGGAGGACGACACGTTCCGTCTGGCCGACGGCGACGTGGTCATCGCGGCGATCACCTCCTGCACCAACACGTCCAATCCGAGCGTGATGGTCGGGGCGGGTCTCGTCGCTCGCAAGGCCCGTGAACGTGGCCTCACCCGCAAGCCGTGGGTAAAGACCTCCCTTGCGCCCGGATCGAAAGTGGTCACCGACTACCTGACAGGGTCCGGACTCCTCGACGACCTCGAGGCGTGCGGCTTCTACATCGTCGGGTACGGGTGCACGACCTGCATCGGCAACTCCGGACCGCTACCGGAACCGATCCACGACGCGATCCGCGGGTACGACCTCGTGGCCACATCGGTGCTGTCGGGGAATCGCAACTTCGAAGGCAGGATCTCGCCCGACGTCAAGGCGAACTACCTCGCGTCGCCGCCACTGGTCGTGGCATACGCCCTGGCGGGTACCGTCGACATCGACCTGACCTCCGATCCGATCGGGACCGATCGGGACGGCAACGACGTGTACCTGCGAGACATCTGGCCGAGCCAGTCCGAGATCGACGCGATCGTCACCGAACACGTCCGGCGCGACAAGTTCGAGAAAGAGTACGCGAACGTGTTCGCGGGGCCCACTGCGTGGCGGGCGATCAAGACGACCGGTGGGGCCCTGTACGACTGGAATGAGAACAGTACGTACATCCAGGAGCCGCCGTTCTTCGTGGGGCTCTCGACCGAGCCGCCGGCGATCCGGCCGATCCGCGGAGCACGCGTCCTCGCGAAGCTCGGCGAGTCGATCACGACCGACCACATCAGCCCTGCGGGTGCGATCAGTCCCGACTCTCCGGCAGGCAAGTACCTGCTCGAGCACGGCGTGGAGCGGGCGATGTTCAACAGCTTCGGTTCGCGCCGCGGCAACGACCGCGTGATGACTCGCGGCACGTTCGGCAACATCCGTGTCCGTAACCAGCTCGCCCCCGGGACCGAGGGTGGATTCACGACCGACTTCCTCGACGGTGCGGTCAAGACGATCTACGAGGCGAGCCTCCACTACGAGGAGGCGGGTATTCCGTTGGTCGTCCTGGCCGGCAAAGACTACGGCATGGGCAGCTCACGGGACTGGGCTGCCAAAGGTACATTCCTCCTCGGCGTCCGTGCGGTGCTCGCCGAGAGCTACGAGCGCATCCACCGTTCGAACCTGATCGGGATGGGCGTGCTGCCTCTCGAGTTTCCTGCGGGCAAGAACGCCGACAGCCTGGGGCTCGACGGTACCGAGACGTTCGACATCGAGATCGACGACACGCTCGAGCCGCGCCGGCAGGTGCAGGTCACGGCAACCAGAACAGACGGCACCGTCGAGAAGTTTGTAGCCACGGCACGCATCGATACGCCGGTCGAGGTCGACTACTACCGCAACGGAGGCATCCTCCACATGGTGTTACGGAGGATGGCGGCGGAGTAGCACGTTTCTCGTCAATGCTGCCAGTACCAGGTGCGGTCAGCATTGACGAGACTCAGAAAAAGAGGTAGTTGTTTTCGCTCGGCGTCACCTCTCCGACCGGGGACAGCACACCGTCGGCGAACACGTGCATCCGGTACCCGTACCGGGTCAGGAACTCCACCACCTCCACGGGATGCTTGCCATATCTGCCGAGGTGACGCTCTTCGATCTCGAGCAGGATCGTCGGATGCCAGCGTTCGATGGACGTGCGGGCTCCTTCGAGCAGGGCAAGTTCCGCGCCTTCAACGTCGGCTTTGATGAAATCGATCCGGCGAACCGTCCTGTCGACCACGAAGTGATCGATAGTCGTCATCGGAATCGTCAGGGAGTGCAGGCCCGTGAACCCGTCTGGGACCTGTTCTGCGTCCCTGCCGTGGGCCGAAGCGAGGAAGGCCCGTGTGGTGAACTTCACACCATGCCAAGAAGGGATCCGGATCTCCATGGAGCCTTTCTCGTCGGCGAGGCCGACGCGATGGACGCTGACGGTGTCCATTCCCAGGAGTCGTCTCGCCCGCCCGATCGCTCGATAGGGTCGCGGCCTCGGCTCGAACGCATGGACCTGCCCGCCGGGCCCCGTCCTGCGGGCGAGCAGGTACATGTAGATCCCTCCCGCCGCGCCGACATCGAAACAGACATCACCCGGTGCTACGAGCGTCTCGAGCGTCAGCATCTCCTTTTCGAGATGCGGGATCTGCTCGAGCACGGCTTCGAGCGCTCGCTCCGCCCACCTGGATCTCAACGGCCGCATGGCAACCGTCCCCTGCTGACCTGCCGATGGAGGAGACTGCCCTCTCCTCCGAGTTCTCCCGAACGAACCATGACGTCGAGGCTACCGTGCCGCGTCTGATCGGTCGGGGCATGGAACCGATTCACAGCACCACCGGGGCTCTGCGTTGCGCAGCGGTAGCTACCCTGTGACGTTCATGAGGCGCCACAGGACCTTGATCGCGGCGGCAGCCATCGCTCTGGCGCTGGCCGCCTACTTCTCGGCCGGTGCAGACAGACCGATCGTCGGCTCCCCCGATCCCGACGCACGAGTGGCGACAGATTTCAAGGTCGATCTCATCGACGGCGGTTCGTTCACGCTGTCCGCTGTCCTCGCAGACCGTCCCGTGGTCATCAATTTCTGGGCATCGTGGTGCCCGCCCTGTCGCCAGGAGATGCCCGATCTGGAACAGGTCTCCCGCGATGTCCCCGGAGTGAGGTTCATCGGCATTGCGATCGACGATACCGAGTCGAACGCCGCGAGCTATGTTCGCCAGATCGGCGTGACGTATCCCATCGCCGTCGACGCGAACTACGCGATCTCCGACGCCTACGGCATCAACGTTCTCCCGCAGACCTGGCTGGTCACCCGCAACGGCACGATCGTTCGTACGATCCAAGGTGCTGTCACCAGAGAGTCCCTCACCGCGTACATCGAGCAAGACCTGGGTGTCAGTGCAGGAAACTGACGATCCCCATCGTCCCGCCGCTGTCGAGGAAGTTACCTCCCCACTCGAACAGAAGCCCCAGGAGTACGAGCGCGATGAGCACCCCGATCACGATCAGGAGAATCCGCAGCGCGAGCGGCCCCGGCAAGGCATGGTAGAGGCGCCCCATCAGGATGCGCCGGCGGCACCGAGGTCTTTCGCGGCCTCCGCATAGAGCAGATTCGGACCGTCGACGAGCTCGGCTTGGATGATCAGGCGATCCTTTGCCGAGTATCGCGGGGTGCATGTCGTCAGGGTCAGCCAGGCGCCTCGCTTGGGATCGGTGACCCAAACATCGGTCGGCTTGACGATGAGAATCTTTCGGACCTCATACACGTGTCGGCCAAGTGCCGTCTCGACAATGATCTCGTCACCGATCGACACCTCGTCGAGCTTGAAGAATGGCGCACCGTAGGTCGTGCGATGTCCGCTGATCACTGCGTTGCCGGGCTGGCCCGGAAGTGGAGTCCACGGCATGTGACCAGGCCCCTTCTTGAGGGTGGCCCGATCCACTCCTTCGAAGATCACCCAGTCGAGCTCGATCACGGGGATCTCCATTCTGCCGAATGCAGCGCCCTCTTCAGGTGTCGGTTCAACGTAGCGGACCGCCTCGACCGGCTGCGTCGACGAGGTCGCCGTCGGGTTCTGTGGCAGCGTCGGGTTCTGTGGCAGCGTCGGGTCGTCTTGGGCCGGCGACTCCGGGAGGAGCGGAATCGTCTCGGCGACCTCTACTCGAGCGGCGGCGGCCTGAAAGCGCTCGGCGAGTTCGGTCTCTGCCGCCTGCTGGGAGCGCGCCGTCCACACGTTCGTCACGACGAGTTGGTAGGCCAGGAAGGCGAGCAGCAGCGCACCGAGTGACATCATCACCCAGCCCCCTACTCTCAGTGATCTTCGGACCTTCATTTGTGGTTACAGCGTATCAAAGGACTCGGGCTAACGGGGCACCAACCGACCGGTCGCGAGTGCCGGCAAACGGGCGTGTCCTGGTACGGTTCGCAGTGATGCTGTGGCTCGCGCTCGTTCTGTTCATCGCGATGACCGTCGCTCTGTTGCGCGGGGGTCGCCTGATCAACCTTGCCGACATCCGCCTGCGTTTCTGGTGGCTCCTCCTGCTCGGCTTCGCCATCCAGGCGGCAACTGCGTTCGTGCCCGCGGAGGAAGCATGGGCCCGACCGACCGCGACCACGATGATTCTGATCTCATACCTGCCACTGGTGATCCTGGTGCTCATCAATCGTCAGCGCGAGGGAATGTGGCTCGCCGGCCTCGGCATTCTGATGAACTTCTCGGTGATCGCACTCAACGGCGGGATGCCCGTCCTCGAAGGTGCGGCGACGGTCGCCGCCGGAGCAGGCGGGGGAGGGGCGGCTGCTCTGGTCCTGGATTTCAAGCACGTCATTCTCGACACTTCGACACGACTCCCCTTCCTGGCCGACGTGATGCCGGTACGACTCTTCGGCACCGGCCAGGTCATCTCACTCGGAGACGTCCTCCTCGCCGTCGGGTTGGGCAGGTTCCTCGAAGACGAACTCCGCAAACCTATCCGCTGGTTCAAGAGGGGTATCCCCTCCGAGGGCGGATCGGCCTCACACCGCTGACCGCTCGCCCAGCCGACGACCGCTGCCGGAGCGGCAGGTCAGACCATCCCGCGCCGCTCGAGGACCCGTCGCACGGTATTGACCACGTCAGGGTCGAAGTCATAGGCGGCGCCTCGATGCAGCACTTCGAGGCCTTCGAGGGGTGAGAATCCCAACTCCATCGTGGCATGGTCGTACGCGCTCGCTGCTTTGATGATCTTCGAGGCGATGGGAAGGCTCGGATCCCGCTGCTCTCCGGGACGCCGATACGGCTCATGCTGGCGGGCCACGAGACTGGCGACCTTCGCGAGATAGGGAGACTCGGCAACGATCTCCGCTCCCCAGCTGGCGATGTCTTCGTCGGTGAACCCCCGCCGCAGAATACTCGGCTCGTTCAACGTGATCCGCCCAATGTCGTGCATGAGCGCCGCGTACCGAACCTCGATCACCTCGGCCGGGGTCAACCCGAGGCCCTGGGCCGTCTCGACGGCGAGGGCGCTGGTGCGGTCCGAGTGGCCGTCGAGCGCGAGTCCCGCCACCTCGGGAATTCGCGAGAGTGCACGGATTGTCTGACCGTATGTCCGCCGGGCCTCGAGATACCGGAAGAACGCCACGTGGGCGAACGCGTACGGCAGTGCCGCGATGAGTACGGCCCAGATCTGCATCTGCTCCCACGAGAAGCCGAACAGCGCTCCTGTGGCCATCATGCTCATCACGACCATCCAGTCGCCAAGCCCGAGCAGCCACAGGTACCGTCTGCTCAGACCGCGCTCGGCGCTGCTCATGAACGCCCAGAGACCGGCCTCCGCCACGAACCAAGCGGCTCCCCCGGCAACGAACGCCACGAGGCGATTCCACGGCTCCTGGGCCCAAGGGATGCCGACATCGGGGACGAGCACCGCGACCGCGAGGGCATACGTCAACGCATACACACCGAGACCGAATCCGAGCCGCAGCATGTCTGCGGTCACGTGTCCCAGTCCGTCGCCGCGTACGAGTCGTGCCACCGCCATCAGGAAGAGGCCTGCCGCGTAGACGAATCCGACGGAGGCGAGGTCGGGCTGCGCCTGGCCGGGCGGATGCAAGAGAATCGGCATCGCTGCCGCGATGATGAACGCCAGCGAGAGCCGGTTGCCGCTCGCAGCAGGAACCCGCACGAGGCCGGCCTCGGCCAGGAGGACCACCCATACGGCCAGCACCAGCGGGCTGGAGAGCGTGTGGGGGTACAGCAGAACCGCGACGGCCACCGCGCCGACGGCCCCGGCCAGCGGAAGCAGCGGCGTGCGGATCCTCAGCTTCGGTTCACCCATGGGTCTCGACCTTCCCTTCGGCGAGACGGCGTGCTTCGACCGGATCGTGCAGGTACGGCGACCCGTACCGCCGGTTCGTCCCCTCCATGGCGGCGATGAACGTCTCGACGACTTCCGGGTTGAACTGCTTGCCTGCGTTTCGCCGCAGTTCGGAGAACGCGTAGCTCTGGCTGAGGGCCATTCGATACGAGCGGGTGCTCGTCATCGCATCGAACGCGTCCGCCACGGCCAGAATGCACGCCTCCAGGGATGGCTCCTGCCCATCGGTGTGCCCGGTACCGCCGTAGCCGGAGCCGTCGTAGCTGGAGTGGTGGGCGGATGCGATCTCGACCATCGGTCTGAGGAACTCGACCTCGGCGAGGATCTCTTCGACCATGTGCGCGTGCCGCTGCAGCTCGCTGTACTCGTCCGTGGTGAGCCTGCCGCGCTTGCGAATCAGGTCTCTCGGCACGGCGAGCTTGCCAACGTCGTGGATGAGCGCGGCCCACTCGAGCCGCTCGAGCCTCGTCCCCCGGAACCCCATCTGCTGCCCGCACAGCACGGAGAACTGGGCCACCCGTTCGGTGTGGCCTCTCGTGTAGAGGTCCTTGGCTTCGAGGGCTTTGACGAAACCGCGCAGCGTGGCGGCGTGCGCCTCTCGCAGTTGCCCGAACGACGCGAAGGCCTGGTAGCCGATGATGAACACGATGAACACGAGCGGCAGCACGACCTCGGTGCGCGTGATCGTGGCGCCGAGCAGGCCCCCGACGAATCCCATGGCGACATAGGAAGGGAGCAGTTCACTCATGTGTGACCAGGGTTTGACGTTCTGTCTGAACACTGTCCGGACGGCGAATGCTACGAATGCGTAGTTGATGGATGCGTGCACTGCGGCCGCGATGGCACTGCCCAACGCGACCCAGGCCCAGAAGGCGCCGGCGCCACTTGCCTGTGCGATCCGCAAGAAGATCTCGACTGTGAGCGATGAAATAGCGGCCGTCACCACCAGTTGGCCGAAGTTGGCGACCGGTTGGAAGATGCGCCGCTCGCGAACATCACGGGCGCTCACCGCGCCGAGCGCCGCCATCGTCGCCACACCCAGAGCAGCGCTGCCCGGCCCAAAGGCCACCGCGGCCGTCAGACCAACCATCACGGTGGGACTCATCAACAGGCGATCGTTGACCTCCACCGACCGCCAGTCGAAGAACGCAAAGGCGGCGGCGAACGCCAGCCAGAGTCCGATCGGAGGAAAGGACTCGCGAACAGCGAGAAAGACAAGGACCGCGATGCCACCGCTGGCATACAGCGACGCCACGACGACCTTCGCCCGTCGCTCGTTCCAAATCCTGGTTGTGCGCCTGGCCACATGGCCTCCTCGTTGGCGTCCCGGACCTGCCCGCTCACCCGATCTTCATATTCGCACTCCCTGCGGCGATCAACGCCGCAAGGCTGCTGGCAATAGCGATCAACTTGACGATCTTGCCCTTCAAACTGAGT
>BDSU01000003.1 GCA_002897675.1 bacterium BMS3Abin02
CGTTGAGCGGGCCAGCGGCGGTTACGTCGTCACCGAGGTAGGGTGTGTTCGGGGAACCCATCAGACCTGGCGCACCTGTGCCGCCACCTCGCGAGAGGGGAACTGAAAGGCCCGCGGCGATGAGATCGTGATACGCGACCACCCCACCACCGATGGGCTTCACCGCGCTTTGGTCGCCGCGATCAACCGGCACGCCCAGCAGCTGGACGCCCTCGAGCGGTCACTAGCCGCCCTAAACAAACAGATGGCCGACCTCCGCTATCACGCTATCAATTGGGTCTTCTGGGCGGTGACAACCCGCGAGAGTGATTGAGAGCGCCCGGACGGCGATTTTCCAGCCAGACCTTTAATAACTACCCAACCAAAACCTGGGTTTCCGGCCGTTTGGTTGGCGCTCTGAGTGGCCACCAAAGGTTCGGTGAGGCCACCCGTGCTCGCTTGCCAGCAGACCGGAAGCGCGACAATTCCTTACATGGGCAGCCGGGTCCAGTAGCCGGGTGGATTCTCGCCAAACCCCCTCCGCTTGAGTTCGGCCTCCACAGCCATATGCCGCTGGTGCTGAGCTTCCGAGTATGTAGGAAGGGGACCAGGCCCGCCGGGAGCTGACCCGGCTGCTGCTTTCGTCTTTTCCCATTCGGCTAAGAGCTCTTCGTCGCTGAGATCCTCAATCATGTGCAGCTCCTTGTAGGGGTGCCACCTGTGACAGTATCGCGCCGCGGCCTGAGTGACCACGGCCCCCTGATCTCACCCGGTACGGTGCGTGCCGATCCGGAACCACCGAAATAACTCGGGGCTCCTTCTAAGTGCTCGGTCCGGTGGTTTGTCACCAACCACACCATCGTTCCCGGAAGTCCGTGGTGGGTCCGATCTGGAGAGAAGCTCCAGGTGTCGAAGCGGAGCTGCCGCATGTGCCCTCACGCGGCACTCAGCCACGCCTCCCAGGGGTCGCGTGTTTGGGGTTGAAGTCGCTCCTCCGCCACGAACCCCAAGTACATGGGGTGCTCCTGACGTCACATGCAGTCGACCGTTCGTGTAGTAGGTGATCGAGACGCCGAGTTGCTGGCAGATGGCTCGCCGATCTTCGGGGTCGGCGTGAGCGAGGATCTCGATGATTCCCTTGGATCGAAGGACTAGTGATCGGATATCGTCTTTGCTCAAGGTTGAGTGGTCTTTTCGAAGCTGAAACCCGGATGTCTTCTTTCCGAGCTTGATCTCCTCGATCCAACCACCGATGATCGAGGGGTCGGTGCCGGCCTCGAACGCCTGGCGGTACGTGGCGAGCTTGCTGTCGCAGGTGGTGAGTGTGCGGCGGGTTGCGAGGAGGTGGCTGTCATCGAAGCGAGCCGGCTTCGGTGATGAAACGGGCTGTCGCCTCGATCACTTTGGGACCGGCCACGAGAGGGAGGTCGTTGTGGTCGGCGCCCGGAACGATTACCAGCTCTTTGGGGTGGGGTGCCGCCTCGAAGATGGCCCGACTCTGGTCGATCGGCACGATTGAATCCACAGCTCCGCCGATCACGAGAGTGGCCGTGGCCACGGCGCCGATGCGGTCGAGCGTGGGGTACTCATCCCGGAGCAAGATCCGGGCGGGGAGGAGTGGGTAGTGGACGGCGGCCAGGTCGGCCAGGGAGGTGAAGGGTGATCGCAGGACCAGCGCCGCCGGCGGGAGACTGAGGGCGAGTTCTGTGGCGACGGCCGCGCCAAGCGATTCGCCGAAGTACACCAGATCGTTCCTTGGGGCTCGTTGTCGGACCCACTGCACTGCCGCCCGGGCGTCGAGGGCGAGCCCGGCGGCAGTCGGATGGCCGAGGTTGTCTCCGTAGCCGCGGTAGTCGAATAACAGCACTCCAAACCCTTCGGCCGCCAGGCCGGCGCCGAGCGGTGCCCGGTCGGCCCGGTTGCCTGCGTTCCCGTTGAAGACCACCACCACTGGAGCGTGCTTCGAAGGTGGGGTGAACCACCCGTGTAGCGTTAGGCCGTCGGCCGTCTCGAAGGAGGCTTCCTCCCATCCGGGGAGCCGCTCACTCACCGGTGGGACCGCCCAGGTGGGGAAGTAGATCAACCGGCGCTGGAAAAGCCAGAGTCCGCCGAGGACGACCAGCACCGCCAGGACGACTCCGAGCACAAACCGCAACATCTCAGCTCACTCTCCCGGCCGTCATCTCGCCTACTTCCACTCTGGCACGTGCCGGTGCCGGCCGGCTGCCAGATGTCCGGATGTCACCTCCCCGATGGTGAGGATGGGGCTGTGGAGAGGCAAGTCGTGAGCCCAAGGGGCGTTCATGGTGTGAGCAATCCGACCAACGTTCAACCGAGGCTATGACGGGAAACCGACCAGGTGAAAATGGTCATACGGCTTGATTCGGCGGATCGGACTGCCCCGTGTTGAGACAAGGTGCCCATTCCAGCCCTCTGAGAACCCAGCGAATACCTCCGTGCGGCCGGCACGGCGCCCATCACACGGGACGTTATGAGAATATCGGCCGGCTCGTCATAGGTGGCCAGGTTGTGGTGCGTGTGCCGATCACTCGGCATGCCCGATATCGTCCACCCGGCCAACGTGCCAGAGTGGCACTTCGGTGAGCGGCTTCTTGGGGCTCGAGTCGACTTGGCGATCGGCTGCCGTCTCAATCTGCGGATCACGCGGCGACGAACCAGGCCTCCCATGGGTCGCGTGTACCTGGGGTTGGAGTCGCTCCTCGGACGCGGCGTTTCGGGAACGTTGCCGGCAACCCCCGACTTCTCCCTTCAAGGGCAACACGCAGGCGTCCAGACTCGAGGTTCGCGACGACGGAGGCGGCGTCCGGACAGGCCTGGCGACTGCCGTATCGGAGATGGACCGGACTGTCGACGGCATGGACGGCACATAGGCCTACTCAGAAGCCATCCGCGACAGCCCGCGTCTGGCAGACATCACCGCCCGGCTTGTAGGGAGTATCGGTTCAGACTTCGTAGAGAAGGTCGATGTACCGTTCGAGTAGCTCGCCCACCATCGCTCGGGCGGGTACCGTGGCGGCCAGGCCGTACACGGGCGCCAGCCCTTCCGCCGTTCCGGGTTCCGCTCGCACCCTGGCGACCGCCCAGTGCAAGTCCTCCAGAAACCGGTCGACTACTCCGTCTTGGGTGTGGCGCAGGGTGACGGCGAGGTGGAGCGCAGGCGGGTGTTGGAGTCCGGTCAGACTCCAACCCCGCTCGGTCAGCCGTTGCATCACTTCGTAGATGTCGAGGCTCGTCGCCGTGAAGGCGATCACCCAGAGTGGATCACCCATGATCTCGAGTTCAGGGATGTCGGAAATGCCGTCTCGAATCGCGGCGGCGGTCTCGAGGATATGCGCGGTTGCCTTCTGATACCCGCTTTCGCCGTGGGAGAGCATCGCTGCCCAGCAGGCGGCGCTGAGGGCGCCTGGGCGGCTGCCGGCCAGGGTGGGGGAGAAGTAGAGCCCGCCGGGCCAGTCGGTGGCGGTGAAGTATTGATACCGACGGAGTTCTTTGGTCCGGTAGAGCACGACGGAGGTGCCTTTGGCCGCATAGCCATACTTGTGGGTGTCGGCCGACATCGAGCTCACTCCGGGCAGACGGAAATCGAACGGTGGAATCGGATAGCCGAGCCGTTCGGCCCAGGGAAGCACGAACCCCCCCAGGCATGCATCGGTATGGAACCCGATGCCGTGTTGCAGGGCCAACGCCGACAGCTCTCCGATCGGGTCGATGATTCCGTGCGGGAAGCTGGGTGCCGACCCCACCACGACCACCGTGTTGCGGGTGATCGCCTCACCGGCAGCCACCACGTTCGCCCTGTATGCGGCATCGATCGGGATCTTCACCGGCTTGATTCCGAAGTAATGAGCCGCCTTGTCAAAGGCGACATGAGCGGTGACCGGGACCACCATCTCGGGTTTCGTGATGCCCCGTTCGGCTCGCGCCTTGTCCCGGTAGGTCTTCATCGCGAGGAGGATCGACTCGGTCCCTCCCGAGGTGACTGTTCCACAGACAGGAGTAGTGGCTTGGTCGCCACCGAGCATGGCGGCTGTCATTGCCACGATCTCGGCCTCGAACTTGGTGGCCGACGGCCAGATGTCCGCGTGGAGTGGGTTGGCCTGCGAGTGGAGTTCCACCACCCTGCTCAGGAAAGTGATGTAGTCGTCGTTCCCCTCGTACACGGCGCCGGAGGCGAACCCTTGCTGCCAAGCGACGCGTTCCCGACGAGCGAGATCCCCTAGTTCTGTCAGGAGTTCGGCTCGGTCCAGACCGGTGGCGGGGAGCCGCTGGTAGGCCGGGAATACGCCTCGGTAGGGTTTGACCGCCCCTTCCAGGCCGGAGACCAGCGTCTCGTACTCGGCCTCGATGCGGCGGCGGACCGGGGGAAGGCGCCGAAGACCACGGTAGGCCCACCCGGCGACCCGAGTGTTGATCCGTCCCAACGGTCCGGCCAGCAGTTTCTCCAGGTCCATGCTCTGTCCGCTCACTCCGTCCCGTTGAGTCGTGCGTAGATGCGTCGATTGGCTTTGTACAGGTTGAGATACTCCCGGTACAACCGGTCGTACACTGCCCGGTGATCCGGGTTGGGCCGGTAGGTGGCATTGATCTCGACCAGATCGGGGATGTCGTCGAGCTGAAGGTACCCGAGTTTCACCGCTGCCAGGAAGGTGACACCACGGAGCCCGGCCAGGATGGGATCCTTCACCTGGTGGATGGTGCGGTCGAGGACGTCGGCGTGAATCTGACACCAGACGTCAGAGTTGGCGCCGCCGCCCACCACTCGCATCTCGTCCATCCGATGCTTCGTGAAACTCTCGACGTATCCGAGCAGCCACCGTGAATTGAAAGCGACTCCTTCGAACACCGAGCGGATGAGATCCTCCTGAGTGGTCTCCAACGACTGGTTGAAGAACCCTGCCCGCACGTGGTGATCGTCCACCGGGGAACGCTCGCCGTTCAGCCACGGGGTGAAGATGACACCCCGGTTCCCCGCCGGGACTCTCTCGACGACTCGATCGAACCCTTCGTACACGTTCCCGGCGTTCGCATCACCGCGCAGACCGAGATTGTCGGCCAAGTAGTTGAGACAGGCGCCGGCGGACTCCTGCTCGTCCAAGAGGAGGTACCGGCCGGGAATCGCCGCAGGAACCGATCCGATCATGCGGATGATGTTGGTCTTCTTGAAGGGAACATGACAGAGGATCCAGGATGACGTGCCGAGGTAGAGGTGGCCCTGGTAGTCGCGCACGGCCCCGGAACCGATGGCAGCCGAGTGAAGGTCGGGAGTTCCCATCACGACGGGAGTGCCGGCGGAGAGACCCAGTTCACGGGCAACCTCGGGGAGCAGGGGACCGAGGATGTCGGTCGGGCTCCGCAAATCGGGCAGTTTTGCCCTGTCGATCCCCGACATCCGAACGAGTCCTTCGTCATAGTGCACCCGATCGATGTCACGATTGTCGGTCACGAAGTGGAGTCCGATCGAGTCATATCCGGCGGCGCTGACACCGGTCAGCCGCAGGTTCAGGTAGTCCTTCGGTTCCAGGAAAGCCGTCGCCGACTCATACAACTCGGACTGGTGATGCTTGAGGTAGAGGATGTGGGCGATCGGATCCTTGCCAGAATGACCGGGGGCCCCACCCGTCAACCGGAGCCACCGGTACACTTTGCCGAGGCCGAATCCAGAAACCGACACGGGCCCTCGGGTCAGCTCGGCGATCTCGGGGGCGCCACGCGAGTCCATCCAGATGATCGCGTTACCGAGATGACGTGAACCGTCGACAGGAACCGTTCCAGACCACTGGCTGGTGACTGCCACCGCGACGATGTCCTCACTCGAACTGTGGCTCTGTCCTACAACCCGCCGTGCGGCGGTGACCAACGCCCGCCACCAGTCGTCGGGGTCTTGTTCGGCACCGCCACCCGGCAGAAGTATGAGCGGAACCGGCTCGAAGCTCCAGTCCGCCACCCGCCCGGAGGTAGACACCAGGCCGACCTTGGGACCGGAGGTACCCAGGTCGATGGCGAGAACGAACCGTTCAGTCGACATGATCAGACACTAGCGACGGGAGAGGACGAGAGCGGCCGAGCGCGCTGACCGGAACGACATCCCCGTCCATCCGCTCAGCAGACATACGGCGATCTGAGAAACGCATCGTCTTACCCCGGCGCCGGGACCGCAGCGACCCGTGCTCGGCAGAGGCGCAGTCTGAGCCGCTTTCGACCGTTTCGACTCATCGGAACTGCCGAGCGACGTCACAGCTCACGCGGCCAGAGGAAACTCACCTGCCGGCACGCCGCCCAGGGTCAGGGGTGCAGTCCCCCTCCGACACCAATTACGCCAGGGGTTGCGGTCCTCGGGGCTGCTCTACGTTTGAGACTCGAACTGGCAGATTACCGCCCACACGTTGCCCGAAGTGCGCGTAGAGACGGGCGAGGTGGTAGCGATGGATCTGCATCGGGGCATCCTCGCGAAGATCGACCGGAGGATTCTGTCGGGCATCGGCAACGATGAACGTCGGATGGTCAGGATGTCGGTCGCACCGGCGATGTGGCCGATATGGCGGCGCTGCTGCATCGTGTCGGGACTGTCGAGGGGGCGGGTGGCCGTCGGATTGATCGCCCACGAGTTCGCCACGATCGTCAGCCCGGAAAGGGACGACAAGTGCGTGTTCGGCGCTGAGCCGGAAGGGAAGCTCGTCGCACATGGCAAGGAACCTCGATGCTCGAGATCGACGCCTCAACGGCCGGGACGGTCGCTCAGAACATCCGAGCAGCGGCTGAAGGCCGTAGCGGCTGATCAGGAGTGCAGCGATCACGACTCGCCTCCAGCTCCAAGGTCAGACGCAATGCGCGATCTCCCTGCGCCTCGGCTTCGAAGCAGAAGCGCTGTTATGGGATGTCGGGTCGCCGCATTTGGCGCCGCTCATGCATCAAGCTTGGCAAGCCAGGGTCTCAGATGAGCGTCGTTCTCGATGAGTCGGGTCATGTTGTTGCGGACCGTCGCGAGGAGTTCGTTTCGGATCACGCCTCGCACGTCAGAGAGTTCGTCGAGGATGTCACCGATGAGGGCGGGGTATCCCGTCTCGCCGGTCAGCCACCGTAGACCGCCTGGGTTGTCGGTCTCGGTAAGTAACCGGTCCGCGGGTATCGCGCGTGCCACGTCTCGTATGTGATCTGAACGGAGCACTTCGACTCCGACGCTGAACATGAGACCTGTCTCGATCAGTTGGCCGAGGATGTCGAGTGGACCTGAGTACCAGTGGATGATCCCTCGGTCGATGCCGGACCGGGCAAGATGGTCTGCTGTGTCCCGTTCGGCGCCGGTGCAGTGGACACTGACTATCTTGTCCTGGTCTCTGGCCAGGTCAAGCAACCTCTCGAACACCTGCCGCTGAGCCGGGTAGAGGCGCTCATCCTCGACGAAACGGTAGTCAAGCCCTATCTCGCCGATCATCGGACTGCGTTCGACACACCCGTCAAGATCATCGATCGCGTTCGCGTATCCAGGTGCCTCCCAAGGATGTACTCCGAAGGAAGGCACTACGAACTCGGATCGCGTTGCGATCTTCTCGGTTCTGACGAAAGACGGGACATCAATCGAAACGCCGAACGTGAGTATCCGTTGACGCTCGATCGTCTCGAGTACACCGACAAGTTCCTCGTCGGTGTACTTGTCCATGTGCGTATGAGCATCGACGTACACGGATCTCCTAGAGGGAAACGATCCGCCGCAACCCTACCTGCTCCCCCAATCCTCACACATGAGTGGGGATGCCGAAGGAAGAAGCTGGTACCTGGTTGGCGTGGATCGAGGACCTTTCAGTGAGCGTGTCCCTGCTGGCGCTTGCGGTCGCGCTGCTCGCGTTCCTCTTCGCGTCGGAGGTCGGCCTGCACGCGTTCCTCTTTGCGTCGGAGGTCGGCCTGCTCGCGTTCCTCTTCGCGTCGGAGGTCGGCCTGCTCGCGTTCCTCCATGCGCTCGCGCTCGTTGCGCTCGTGTTCTTCTTTGCGCTCGCGCTCGTAGCGCTCTGCGCTCTCCCGATCGGTTTCCACGCCACACTCCAGTGCTCGAATATCCACGTTACATCCTCTGTGAGGGTATCGCGTTCGGAGAGCCGGCGTCGCCACACCAATCGGCGTGAGAGCAAATTCCGACAATTCCTCCCGATCCGTTCTTGCGTGACTTGTGGCCGCCGGCAACTATCCGGCCGAAACGTCACGAGAACGGATCGGAAAGGTGCAGGGGGGCCTTCTCACCACCTGACCAGTCCGACCGTTGTCGACGACGGCTGGGTCCTCATCCACGGCGGATTCCTTGACGCAACACCACCGGACTTCGCCTCGAGGATTCGGGTGGACACCTTCGCGAAAGGTCAACCCGTGGCCGGGTTCCGCCGGGCACCGTGCGGACCAGCGAGATACCTATCCGTACATAGCGTCGATCTCGGCGGCGTAGTGATCTCTGACGACCTTGCGCCTCACCTTGAGCGTTGGCGTCAGCTCACCACGCTCGATCGACAACGGTTCATCGAGGATTGTGAACTTCTTGATCTGTCGTACGCGGGCAAGGTCCCTGTTTGTCTCATCGATCGCCGCCTGGACCGCATGCTCGACCGCTTCGGCGTCGAGACCCGACTCCTCGACGGCTTCCGCGTCGAGTGAGATCAGGACGGTGAGATAGGGGCGCAGGTCTCCGATCACGATGGCGTCGCCGATGATCGGGGCCGTCTTCAGCTCGATCTCGATGAGTGACGGGGTCACGTTCTCACCGCCCGAGGTGATGATGATGTCCTTCTTGCGATCGGTGATGAAGAGGAACCCGTCATCGTCGAGGTATCCGACATCGCCGGTGTGGAGGAAACCGTCCTCACCCAACGCCTCTGACGTCGCCTGTGGGTCATTCATGTACCCGAGGAAGTTGTTCGGACCGCGGGTGAGGATCTCGCCGTCCTCGGCAATCCTCAGTTCAACCTCCGGGAGAGCGGTGCCGACCGACCCGAATCTGTTCTTGGCCGGACGGTTGAACGCGCACAGACCCGTGCACTCGGAAAGGCCATAGACGTTGAGGATCTGCAGCCCGAGGCCTGCGAAGAACTCGGGGATCGTGATCGAGAGCGGCGCAGCGGCCGAGAATGCGAAACGAGCCTGATCGAGACCCATCGCTTCTTTCGCCTTCGAGTAGACGAGCCTGTCGAAGAGTCGGTACTGCAGGCGGAGCCAGGCACCCGGCGTCGCACCCCGGTTGATGGCGCCGACGTATCGTCTGCCGACGGTAAACGCCCGGTCTGCGAGTACCTTCTTGACGCCGGTGGCTTTGCTCACAGCTTCATTCACGCCGGCGAAGAACTTCTCCCAGACCCGAGGCACCGCGAAGAACACTGTTGGACGGACCTCCTTGATGGTCTCCGCGAGGCGCCTGATGTCCTTCTCGTAATAGACCACATGGCCGCTCACCGCGGGTGTGATCAGGGTTATGACCTGCTCGGCGATGTGCGAGAGGGGGAGATAGGAGATCACCCGGTCCTCGGGACCCACCGGGATGATGTCGATCAGGACCCTGGCCATGAAGGCGAGAGCCTCATGGGGCAGCACGACCGCCTTTGGTGGTCCGGTGGTGCCCGACGTGTAGAGGAGGGTCGCACCATCGCGCGAGCCGAGAGCGTCCAGCCTGGTGTCGACGGTTTCGTCGGAGATCTGACGTCCGCCTGCGATGAACTCGTCCCAGGTCATGACGCCATCGGCGTCGGTCGCGTCGTTGCCCATGAGCACGATATGGCGCAGACCAGGCAGCTCGGAACGCCTGATCAGGATCTTGTCCAGTTGCTCCAGATCCTGGACGAGGACCACAGGCGACCGGGAATGGTTGATGACGTATGCGCACTCCGTCGGTGTGTTCGTTGCATAGATTCCGGCCGGCATCGCGCCGATCGCCATGGCGGCGACATCGAAGATGACCCACTCGGGCTGGTTGGTCCCGAGGATGCAGACCGACATGCCCGGCTCGACACCGAGCGCGATCAGCCCTTTCGCGGCATCGCGAATCTGAGACACGTACTCGGCCCAACTCGTCGTCACCCATCGATCGCCGTCACGCACCGCGTACGCAGGCACACTGCCTCGTTCGGCCCCGGTCGTCAGAATCTTGTGGGCAATGCTCTCGAACGCCATGGCACCCTCCTTGCGCTCGCGGGCGGGTACCCATAACAGTACGCGTTCACCACTCGTTGGTGGCTCGATTTTGCTGTTGTCAAGGGTATTGGTAGCCCAGGCGGCCAGATGCAGTGTTCTTCAGTTGGAATCACGGGCAGGCAGGAGCCGGCGAGGTCATCGGTTCGGGTCGGCTGCCTCGACCTGTGCCGGGCGCAACTGCCGGCTGTCGAATCCTGGTTCACGCAGCGTCCCGCTCATCGGTGTCGGACACATCGAGGAGAGCTTGGCCTTGGCCTGTGAAGCATGGCTGATCGTTCTCCGTGCATCATTGGGAGCAGGTACTGTGAGAATGACGCAACCATCGGCCACGAGCCCCCGCAGTCTCGATGGTCGCCCGATGGTGACACGGAGTCAGCGAACAACGGGTCGGGGCCCGTCGCTGCAGTGTTGTCTCACGAGACCCAAGGGCCAAGGAGCCGGTACCAGACGAAACTCGGGGAGGTTCGGCCCGTCGAGGGAGCCGCGCTCGAATCGGTCGGCCTATCGCGTGAGCCCCGTCGGCGCGCGACCTTGCGGGGGATTCGGCTGTGTGTTTGGTGGGTCCCTGAGATTGTGATCGTCAAGCTGTCCAACTCGGGGCTCCGCACCGCTTCTGGCACAACGGAGGCTTCAGACATCTCATTGCTTCAGGTTCGGCGCGGTGTTGCCAGGGCGGTCCTCATGCCTGGCGGTCGTCGAGGCCGCCGGTGCGGACCCAGGCTCCGGTGGTGTCGACGGCGAGGGCCTCGCCTCCGATGCCGGCGACGAACTCGAGGCCGGGTTCCGGTCCCAGCACGAATCCGGCGGTGGATGCACTGTCTGCCGACATCCCATCGGGCAGCACCGCCGTGAATGAGTGCGTCGCGCTTGCCGGGTATCCGGTACGGGGATCTACGATGTGGTGGTAGCGGACGCCATCGACGACGAAGAATCGTTCGTAGTCGCCGGATGTTGCCACGGCGGCGTCGCGAAGGAAAAGGACCCTGGCAATCTGCTCTGGCTGAAGAGGATCGGGGATGCCGACCCGCCAAGGCCGGCCGTCACGGGAGCCAAGGAGCCGAAGGTCTCCTCCCGCGTCGACGATCGCGTCCGTGACGCCCGCCTCTCGAAGGACACGAACCGCGCGATCCACGGCAAAGCCTTTGGCAATTCCGCCGAGGTCCAGCCCCGTGGTCGATGTGAGTTCTCCCCAGCCGGCCGACAGCAGCCTCACCTCGGCTCGGGTCACGGCGTCGAGGGCTTCTTCGATCGTTGCAGCCGCCGGGAGTCGACCCTGGCCGGGACGCCAGAGCCGACTGAGAGGCAGAATCGACGGGGTGAAGGCGCCTTCCGTGCGAGCGCGCATCCTGTTGGCTTGGACCAGCAGGGTCTCGAGGTCCGGGGCGAGGCGAACCGGTCCCGAACCTGCGGTCGCGTTGAGGCTGTTCAACTCACTGGCCGGATCGAAGATCGTGAATCGACTCGCCACGACTTCCATCGTGGTGAATGCTCTCTCGGCAACGGACGCGGCCATATCTCGGTCGAGACCGATCAGGACGATTTCGACATCGGTCCCCATCATCGCACGGACGTACCGGTCGACTCGCCGGTGCTTGGCTGTCCACTCCCATACGGGCAGGCCGACCAGTCCCGCTCCTGCGACGACGCCGAGCATGTCCCGAAGGAAGCTGCGGCGGGAGATCATGTGGACATCCTCCTTCCCTGCTTTCGAGTCCCGTAGACACGATTGGTCACCACCCGATCGATGAACGGAGTGGCGAAGTTGCCGAGGACGACGCCCAATGCCTCCCCGGTGGGGAACAGTGTGCTGATGCGGATGAACGTGCCGATGGCAGCGGTACCGAACCCGAATCCAAGTCGTCCTGGAACGGTCGCCGGTGATGTCGTGGGATCGGTGACGATGAAGAATGCGGTCATGATGCTGGCGCCTGCGAGCAGATCGAAGAGCGGTTGGCGTCCGAGGATCACCGATGTCGCTGCTACACCGACGAGGTAGGCGACCGGCAGCTGCCACCGGATGATTCCACGCCACAAGAGGTACCCGGCACCCAGAAGGAGCAGTATGGCCGCAGTCTCACCGATCGAACCACCTCGGGTGCCGAAGAACATGTCGAAATAGCCGGGGTGTGAAACGGAGCCGAGCGGAGTTGCCTCCGACACCGTGTCGACGGGGAAGGTCGTCATCGGCACCAGGAACTCCGACACGATCAACACCCGGGCGGCCATGGCAGGGTTCAGCAGGCTCCTGCCGGTGGAGGTCGTGACGAACGCCTTGATCACTCCGGTCGCCACCGCCCCTCCGGCGGCGGCGATCAGGGGGTTGAGTCCCGGTGGGAGGCTCATGCCCAGGATGAGGCCGGTCACCCACGGTGCTCCATCCATGACGGTGATGGGCCGATGACGCAGACGCTCCACGATTGCCTGGGCTGTAACTGCGGCGGCGATCGCCGCCGTCAGCTGCGGAAGGGTTTCGCTGGGGCCGAAATACCAGACCCCGAAGATGGTTGCCGGGAGCAGTGCAGCGACGACGTCCCACATCACCCGGCGTTTCGCCAGCGACCGTCGGATGTGCGGTGAAGAGGAAACCTTCATCCGCGTTGCTCCCTGATGATGTGCTTTCCGCCACGTATGACCTCGACGAGCGGGATGTTGGACGGACAGACGTAATCGCAGAGGCCACACTCGAAACAGTCAAAGACGTGATAGGTGGCGGCCAGGATCGGCTCGCCGAACCGGATGAGGTCGACGAGGAGATAGGGCATCAGGCCGATGGGGCAAACCTCCAGACACCACGCACAATGAATGCAGGGAACCTCAGGGCCTTGCCGAGATTCCCCGGCAGACAGCGCCAAGATCCCGGTTGTCGGTTTGATGACAGGGACTGCCAGGTCGGCCTGCGCGATCCCCATCATCGGCCCACCCATGATTACGCGATCGGGCTCTCTGGTCATCCCGCTGTGTTCGAGGACGTGGGCGAACGATGCACCGATGCGGGTCAGGTAGTTGCCGGGACGCTCCACGGCCTCACCCGCTACGGTAACCACACGCTCCACGAGGGGACGTCCTCGACGCACGGCCTGGGAAATGGCCACCGCGGTGCTCACGTTCTGGCTGACGACCCCGACGTCGTAGGGGAACCCTCCAGACGGGATCTCCCTGCCCAAGAGAACCTCGATCAGGATCTTCTCGGCGCCCGCCGCATAGTCACGCGACATGAGGCGCACCTCGATCATCGAGCCGAGATCCGCGATGGCCACTGCCCGTTCGAGCGCTGCGGCTACGTCTTCCTTGTCAGATTCCACCGCGAAGACGGCACGGGGCGCGTCGACCATACGCATGATCCACCGCAGACCGTCGAGCGCCTCGTCAGTGTGTTCGAGAGCCACCCGATGGTCCGCCGAGAGATAGGGCTCGCCCTCCATCACATTGATGATCACCGTGTCGATGTCGACCCCAGGAGGGGGATCGAGCTTGACGGCGGCCGGGAACCCGGCACCGGCCAACCCGACGATACCCGCACGACGAACGACAGCACGGAGCTCGTCGGGAGTTGCCGCCTCCAGGTCCGGGATCACGCCGAGATCCGCCCACTCGTCCTTCCCGTCGTTCTCGATCACGACCGCGGGCACGACACGTCCGAGCGGGTGGGGACGCTCCTCCACTGCGAGGATCCGCCCCGAGACGGAGGCATGAACCGTCGCCGTCACTCGGACGGCGCTCTCGCCGATAATGTCACCGATCCGCACCCGATCGCCAACGCGGACGGTCGGCTCGCACGTCTCGCCAATGTGTTGGCGAAGGGGAACTACCGCGAACTCCGGCGCGGGCAACGGAACGATCGCAGCCGTAGCCGTCGCGTCCTTGTGCGCATCGAGGGTAGGGATGTGCCGGCGCCGTGTGAGCAGATCCATATCAGTTCGCTGCCTCGGCGCTCGGAGCGAACAGACCACCGATGTGGGCGAAGATCGTCCAGGTGAACGCCCCCGCGACCATCAACGCCGGGATGGGGAAGAGCCAGGTGCGGGCGATCTGGTGACCCGCGGGCCCGAAGGTGGGAGTGAGGAGCGCGGTGATCAGAAACACAAGCGCAAACGTGAAGCCGCCCACACCGACCATCCAGGTGATGATCCGCCGTTCACGATCACCGATGAGTGGGGCATTCGCCGCGAGGAGACTGATGAGGAAGATATACACCGTGTTGTAGAGGCTCTGTGGGAAGAAGTCGGTAAGCACCACCTCGAACGCCATGTGTGCCACGTCGGCTTCACTTTCCGGTGGAGGCATCTCGTTGAACTGAGGTGGATTGGCGGGTGGCACCAGTGCTTGCGGTGACACGCCCTTCAGGAAGAGTTGGTGGATCTGCGGATCGAAACCGCCAATCATGAGGTTCGCGCCGAGGTTCAAGCCGAGGACGAGGAGCGTGAACACGATGCCGACACGCAACGGGGCACGCAAAGGCTGCCGAGACCGTGTCGCCGTCGCGGCACCGGAGTGGCCTCCCTCAGTATTCACGATGCCGCGTACCAGGGCTCGTCGCCGAACCGCCAAGTCCCGCAAGAAACCCACGATGCCGATCGAATCTCCACGATCTCGACATGATATGCCTTCTGGTCGACTGGAATGTCAAGAGCATACTTCATCGCCAGCGATGACCTCGTGCGTAGCCACCCACGAACCAATGTTCCACCTCGGTGGTCTTCTCGAAGAAGGCCTTCTCATGGCCGTGGCACGCCGGCTCGTGTTTGGCAACGCATACTCGCCGTTCGGGGATGAACTCGCGTCTCTCGAGTGCGTCATTCACACGTCCGACCGCTTCTCGTGCGGGAAGCCGGCTACGTCTTCCCGGTGGCCGGGCGGCTCGAACAACGCGACATCGCTCTCCGTCGGCTGGGCCGTGCGCGGAGCGTTCTTCCGCCGACCCTTACGGCGAACGAGGCGGATCCGATCGATGTTGGCCACCGGTGCCGAGACGGCGCACCGTGGTGTTGTGTCGCTCCTGCTGATATGACGGTCAGGGATACGGCGCGAGTTCCTCGGAGGAGGAATCCCCTGTGGCAGTCGATGCTGACAGCAGCGGGTCAGGGTGACGCCAACCTCCGCCACACCTCGAGAGCCGGGCGGGCTGTGCCATCGGCGGTGCGCATGCCGAGGAACTCGAAGAGGCGCGGCACATCTTGTTCCGCGGCGGGGAGCGGATCGATCCAGGCGGTGATGTCGGTTGGGAAGAACCAGGTCACGAAGACCAGGCCCGGCGACGCGGCCCGCCGTCCCAGCCATTCCACATAGGCGGCCTGGTCGGATGGCGAGAACGTCTGCTTGCCGGCCAACGTGGGGAGTGCTGCTGCCGGGTACCCGGTCTCGGCCACGGCGAGGGGCAGACCGAGATCGGCTACGGAATCGAGGTAGTCCTCTGGAGGGAATCCGTCCCCGGTCAAGTATGGGTACGTAGAGATGCCAACGATGTCCAGGGCATCGACGAGGTCTCCTGCGGCCCCGGGGTCGCCCAGTTCCATCTGGAAGGATGCGAAGACGACGGTGTCGGGGTGCGCTGCCTTGACTTCCTCGTACAACTCCCGGTAGAGCGACACGAGGTTCGGATAGTCCTCCGGGCGCGTGGTTTCGTACATGTTGATCTCCACCGCCAGGTTGAACCAGTTCGGTTCGAACTCGTCGGCCAGGTACCGGACCCAGCGACGAATCCCCTCCCGGACCTTCGGGTCGGCGAACGACCGGCCGGCCACAGACAGCGGTGGATCCCCCGCTCTCCACGAGCCGGCGATTGCGTTCCGGGTCTGGTTGGTGATCGCGGTGGCGACGTACACGGCGAGTTGTGGGTTCTCCGCGCTGAACGCCTTCAAGGACGCCATCTCCCCAACGAATGCCGGTGGCAGGTCGGAGTCCGCCAGCAGACCCTCCCACGGGATGCCGTCGTCGAAGTGGAAGGCAACGAGGTCACCCTCGGCAGCGACAAACCGAAAAGCCTCACCGACAGACTGCTGATTCGGGCCGGCCGGGAACGGAACGAAACCCCAGCGCGTAGGGGATGTCTGCTCGCCGGAAGCGGAGGTGGACGACGTGGAGGAGATCGCGATCGTGGAAGGAGGCGCGGTCGATGACGGCGCCGTGTCTGTGCCGGCACAACCGCCAACCACCAGCGCCACCGCCACTATCGCGATCCTGAGATGCATCATCCTGCCATCGACCGACCATCGAGGGTACTGAAGCGTGTAGGCATCGGCACGGTCAACTGACGGTGTGCGAATGCGCTACGAGACTCTGCGAGTCGAGACCTTCCACGCGACAAGCCTCCAGACTCAGGCGGCGATTCATGGTGTTGGCGGTGTCGGGAGCGTGAATTCGAAGATGGTCTTGCCGTCTTTTCGGTGATAGGTGAGGTCGCCTCTCATGAGTTGGGCGAGTGTTCGTGACAGACTGAGGCCGATTCCGAGTGAGTTGGTGTGTCCGGGTGCGTCGTGGCCGCTCCAGTACATGTCGAACATCTTGTCGGCGTCCTCGTTGGGGACTCCGTTGCCGTGGTCGATCACCCGGAGGATGGCCCGATGGTCGTTGGCTGCGATTTCGACATGGATATCGCCGGACCCATGCCGTATGGCATTGTTGATGAGGTTGCGGATGATTTGGCGGGTGCGGCCCTTGTCGGCCCATGCCTGCGTCTGCGTTGCGGGTATGTGGACCTGCCGGTTCTGCGTGTCGCAGGTGGTCAAGGCGGTCTTGGCCTCGTCGGCCAGGTTGATCAGCGTCGGCGCAGTCGCGAGGATCCCGACGTCGGTTCTTGCGGAGGTGAGGAGGTCTTCGACGATGCCGCCCATCTGCCGACTGGTCGACGCGATGAGATGGATCGCTTCGGCAGTTTCGGTTTCGGAGAGCGAAGATTGTCCTCCTTCGAGAAGGTCGGCGAAGCCGACGACGGCAGCAAGGGGGGTGCGGAGTTCGTGCGACACGGAACCGATGAGACGTCCCTTGATTTCGGCGAGTTCTTGTGCGCGTCGCGTCGCTTCGACCAAGGCGGTGACGTCGACGAATGCGGCGATCACCTGAGAGTAGTCGGGTCTTCCGCCCCGGTTTGGTGCCGTCCAGCGGATCTCGAGATCAATGACGCCTTTGCCGGAGATCTCTGCCGTGACCCGCCGTTCGAAGGTCGCGACTCTGTTGGCGATACTGCGCAAGAGGAATGCATCGGGGTCCGTGAACGCAGGGAGGGCTGAACGTTTGGACAGTGGTCCGAGCAGCCGAGATTGTTTGAGACCGAACAGTTGCGCGGCGGCGGGATTCGCATTCGTGATCTCAATGAGTCCCAGCCCCTCTACGACCTTTTCGGGGTGAGCATCGAAGTAGTCGGGAAGATCGCTCGGGGCAACGTCGAGTCCGTCGAGCCAGGCGACAACATCAGTGAAGTCTTCCACCTGCAACGCTATCGGTGCCGACTCGAACAGGGCACGGAACCGTCGTTCCGAGTCGGCAACCGCGGCACGCGCCGCAGCCTCTGCGGTGATGTCCTCGACCATGCCTTCCATCTCATCTGTCTCAGCAAGGTACCGTGCAGAGACTCGCGCGAGGATGGGGCGCCCCTTGGCGCTGACCAGCTCTGTCTCGAAGCCGGCGATCACACTTTCCCTGCGAAGTCGATCACGAAACCGAGCACGATGAGCTGGTGACGGCCAGAGTCGGACCAGATCGAACGAAAGCGCTTGTTGTTTCGAATCGAGATCGAACATGTCGAGGTACCGATCGTTTACCTCGATCAGGCGACCATCGGCAGTTCCGACCCAGATCCCGACCGGTGCCGTCTCGAACAGCGCGAGGCGCCGCTCTTCGCTGCGATGAGCCTCCTCGCGAGCGCGAACCGAATCGGTGATATTCACAGCCACACCGGAGGCACCAATCACCTGGCCTTCGGCGTCTCGCAGTGGGGCATACGACGCACCGAACACCGACGAACCGACTCGCATGACCGACTCGGAGGCCTCGCCCCGAAGCGCCGCACGGGTCGGTTCCAACACGCTCGCGTTCCCTGCATACAACTCAAACACCGAACGTCCGACGACCTCGCCCGGCTCGATTCCCAACGCAGCGAGCGCGCCGCCCTCGGATAGGGTGAATACTCCGTCGGCGTCGATCGCCCAGACGACCAGCGGCGCGCGATCCAAAGCAAATCCCAGCAGTCCTTCTCGTGAGAACTGGCCGTCCGATTCGCTGACGCCGTGCCCGGCGGCAGACCACTGCAGCGACTCGCCTGACGTCGCGGGCTGCGCTTCGCGCCACGCGCCGAAGACGGCGGGCCTGCCCAGATGGAATCCCTGACCGAACAGCACACCCTGTTCAACCAGAGTCGCGGCCTCCTCCTCGGTCTCGATCGCTTCGGCCATCACCGGCACTCCCAAAGTCTCAGCGAGGTCTACGATCGCCTTCGCCGACGCTTGTTTGGCGGCGTCGGCATCGATACCGTTTACCACTGCCCGGTCCAACTTGAGGATGTCAAACGGCAACAACACGAGATTCGAGACAGCCTCCGGCGCCACGGCAACGTCGTCCAACGCCACCCGGATCCCGGCCTGGCGCATATCGGATATCGCCTCGACCAAGCGGTCGAATCCGGCTTCGTCCGACGCGTCGACCGCTTGGCCGCCCGCCACCAGGTCCAACACCACACGCTCGGCCACTTGCGCCGGGATTGCCTCTGCGATCCGTCCCGACGCCAACGCGGTCGCAGACACGTTTACGCTCAGGAACATCCCGGCCGGCAGCCGATCCAGATACGCAAGAGCTGAGCGCAACGTCGCGATCTCGAGTTCGACTCCAAGCCCCATCCGTTCAGCAGCATCGAATACGAGCTGTGGGGACCCCGCAATCCCAAACCGGGCCAACGCCTCGACCCCGATCGGACTCCTGCCGCCGTCCCGGCGTTCCCGAAGATCGAAGATGGGCTGAAACACCATCGTGACCTTGGAGCCTGTCACAATCTCGTGCACGAGCCCGGCAAACTCATTCGGTGAGGCCACACGTCGGCCCGCACTCTGGTGTGTGCTCACATCCACTTGTTGCTCCATAGTATCTATGGCTATGTATCGGTCGTCGGCCTCGGACCTTGAGTCCCTGCATCCACTGAAACCGTCTGCGAAGATGTCGCAGTCCTGCTGATATGAGGGATCCACCAGAGAAAAGAGGGCCCACGTCACTGGAGGCATGCGGCCACGGACGTCGATGGGAGTGGGTCGGGCACGGCGACGCACCCGATGGCGATCCGTCCGACGCCAACCCGGTCGTGCACGACACCGTCCACGTCTACTACGGGGCAGCCGATCATGTCATCGACCTGGCCACCTGCAGTCTCGAAGAGCTCCTCGACTACGCCCGGTTCGGGTGACCGGGACTCTCCGCCTTTCGGTGTGAGTGTCGTCGATCACGGACGGTGCCGGAATCTGTCAAGACGCGAACGGGAACGATGCCGGCGGGTTCTCGATTCGTTGATGTGGCGCCGGCTCGTCGGCGTCACGACAGAGGATGTCGCCGGCCTGACGGAACGTCGTTTCGACGAGGGCCGGTGAGGAATGCCGGTGTACCGCGTCTCATCCGTATGCGGGTACGGTCAACTCGAAGATGGTGCGTCCGCCGGCATGGCGGTAGGTCAAGTCGCCGCCCATTCTGCGGGCAAGGTCTCTCGACAGCGGCAAACCGATGCCGATCGGTCCGGGTTTGCCTTGTTGGGGTTGTGCGACGTGGAACCGTTCGAAGATCCTCTCTTGGTCATCCTCAGGCAGTGGCGGTCCGTTGTCACTGACCGCAATCGTGATCGTCTCATCGTGTCGGCCGATCTCGATGCGTAGGTCTGCTCCGCCGTAGCGCTGGGCATTCGTAACGAGGTTTCGCAGGATCTGGCGCACTCTGCCGGGGTCGGTGTTTCCCACGACGTTGCCCTTGACCTCGACAGGCGCCGTGACACGAAGGGACTCGAGGACGTGGCGGACCTGGTCCTCCAGGTTGACCGGCACCTGGATGACTTCGAGTTCTCCCAGCTCCGCTTGCGCCCCCACCAGGAGGTCCTCCACCAAGTTCGCCATGTCCGATGCCTCAGAAGCGATATCCTTCATCATGGCGTCCCGCTCCTCAGACGACAGCCCGGTGTCCTCTTTGAGGAGTTCTGCAAACCCGAGTATTGCGGTCAGGGGCGTGCGCACTTCATGGGATACCGACGCCAGCAGCTGTAGTCGTGACTCTGCCATCTCCTCGAGCCGGCGGAGGTTCTCCAGCCGTTCGGTCACATCTCGGACGATGGCCATCAGTGCCTGCTGGCCATCGAAGCTTACGTTCGCGATCGAGATCTCGATGCGGAACTCCTCACCATTCGCTCGAACCCCGTGGAGCAGAGGCCTTTTCTCCATCCTTCGCTGGTGCTCCTCAGACACGGCGAAGTCGCGGACGAGCTTGGGATGCTTGTGTCGGAACCGTTCCGGGATGAACCTGTCGAGCGTTCCGCCAAGCACGTCACTCCTGGACTCCAGGCCGAACATCTCGACGAACCGATCGTTGACCATCACGATGTTTCCGTCGGTGTCGACCACGACGATGCCGTTCGGGGCCAAACTGAACAGGGCATCCCATCTGACGGCCTCTGATCGGATCAGGCTTCCCGTTTCCCGGTAGAGCAGACCTCCGATGCCGCTGCCGATCAGGAGGATGCCGATGGCAAGCACAGTCAGTGCCGGAGACGCCCGCAACCTCAGGATGAACACGACGGCTGTGATCAGGATCGCGGCACCGAACCAGAGGCTCAGCCAACGTCCTCCGAGATACGCCGTCGCGGCGGCAAAGACCGTGTACGTGAGGAGGGCGCTCACCAGGATCACCGGTTCGTTGACCAGCGCAGCTCCGATCAAGAGAAGACCGGCCAGACCGAGCAGGACGTCGAGCCGAGGGTGGCCATACCTCAGCTGCCATAGAGCGAGAGCGGCGAAGAAGAACAGGATCAGTGACGAGACGGCGAGACTGACATCCGAACGAACGCCGGCAGCGACTCCATACGCGGCGCCCAACACTGCAGCGACGTAGGCTCCAGCGTGCACGTATCGTCGGTGCAAGTCCTCCACTGTCGGCCAGACATTCACCGTGACGCACTATACCGACGCTGTCACGGAATTGCCTGCAAGACACCCAAACCTGGGGCCGCGCGAAGGCTCATCACACACGGTGGCATAGGACATCCACGGCCGGCAGGAGACGCCCGAGGGAGAAGTCGTGGCCCTGGGTGACTCTCAGGGTCGATGACGAGGTCCACCACTCCTGATCATCCGAGGTCTCGACTCGTCGGCTCGGTGATGAAGCCCTTCTCACGCCAGGCGATCATCCCTCCAGAGACGTTTCGCACATTTCGGTAACCGAGAGTGGTCAGGAAGAGAAGGCCGAGAAGCGAGGCATTGCCCTTCTGGCAGACGCTGAGCACCGGGGTTTCGAGATCTTCGGGGAGGTCGCCAACGTGCTCGCCCAGCTTGCGGAGAGGCATGTTGACGGCACCTGGGATGTGCTCCAAAGAGAACTCCGAGTCGTTGCGCACGTCCATCACGAACGGCCTGTGTTGCCGCCACAACTCATGAGCCGATTCGACGTCGATGGTCAAGGCCATGTTGGTCCTGACATTCTCGGCCATCTGGTCGAGTAGCCGCTCTTTGCGGCTTGGTGAGGTCGCCTGCACCGACCCCAGTCCGGCCAGATGCTTGACGACCGATGATGCGTACTTGAAAGCGCTATCGGGGAAGATCACCACAACCACGTTGCCCGGCTCGTCATCTATCAGCTTGAACGCGCCCTCCAGGGCCATGGCAGAGCTCGGTCCTGCAGTGATGCTCTCCTCCCGGTTCAGCCGCAAGCAGAGCTCGAAGGCGTCCTGGGTCTGGACCTCCACCAGACCGTCGTACTGCTCGGGGCGGAAGAAGTGAGTCTGTTGCAGCTGGTCGATGCTGCGCACACCCGGGATGTCATGACCCTCATCGGGGTGCACGCCGAGCACCTGGACATTGGGGTCTTGCTCCTTCAGGAACCGGCCCGTGCCGGTGATCGTGCCACAGGTGCCGAGACCCGCGACCAAGTGTGTCACCTTGCCCTGTGTCTGGCGCCAGATCTCCGGTCCGGTCGTCTTGTAGTGCGCCTCGGGGTTGGCCTCGTTCCCATACTGGTTCAGCATCTGGAACTCGGATTGCTCGGCGATTCTCATCGCTTGGGCTATGGCGCCTTCGGGTGCCCATGGTGCGGGACACAGGGCATCCTGCAATTCCAGCACCTCGGCCCCGAAGAACCGCAGCATCGTCCGTTTCTCCAGTGGGATCTCGCTGGAGAGCGGAGTGGTCAGGGAGTAGCCCTTCGCGTTGGCGATCATGACGAGACCGAGGCCGGTATTGCCCGAGGTGGGCTCCACCAGCTTCTGATCTGCTCCGATCACGCCGCGTTCCTCGGCGTCACCGACCATGTTGGACGCCACCCGGTCCTTGACGGACCCGAACGGGTTGAACCATTCCAGCTTGGCGTACACCTGCGTGTGCTCGAAAGGGACCACCCGTGTGAGACGCACGAGGGGTGTGGGGTTGTCGGCGTCGGGAAGGAGTCCGAGGATCGAATCGTAGACACGAAGGGAATGGTCATTCATGTCACGCTCCTCGTCGGGTTGTCGCGGACGGTCGTGACTCCGGCCTGCCCCTCGGCTCCGCCAGAGCAGATGTTGCCCGCTCGGGGTGTGCCCCGGCCGCGTGTGAGGCCGAAAACACGGGCGAACCGGCTTGTCGAACAGCGCCGACAGGGCGGATCGGAGGCGGAACAGGCGCCCGCGAGACAAGGGTGGCCCGGAGTTCGACGACATATCCCACGACGAGTATCGCCGGCGTTCGAACAGTGAGCCTGTCGGCTGCTATCTCCCCGAGGCTCGTCACCACAACGACCTGGCCGGGCGTGGTCCCTTTCTGGACGAAGGCGGCCGGTTCGTCGGGTGACCGACCTGCCGCGATCAGATCACGGGCGATGGCGACCCGGAAGCGCACACCCATGAGGATCACCAGCGTGTCGATCCCGGCGTAGCGGGACCACTTGGGCATCGATCCGTTCTCCTTGTGGCCGGTGATGACCGCGAACGATTCGGCGACACCCCGCCGGGTGAGGGGAATGCCGGCCACGCCGGGAACCGAGGTCGCCGAGGTGATCCCGGGAACGAGCTCCGCTTCGATGTTGTGACGGCGGAGGTATTCCCACTCCTCGCCTCCGCGCCCGAAGATCAACGGATCTCCGCCCTTGAGGCGCACAACCGTCTTCCCCAGCGCGACGAATGTGAGCATCATGGCGTTGATGCGATCTTGGCTGTCGGCAGGACTTCCCGGTCGTTTCCCGACGGCGATGAGGATTGTCGCGGAGTCCGCCATCCTGACGATCTCGTGGCTGACCAGACGGTCGTAGAGCACGACATCGGCCTCCTCGAGGACGCGAAGCGCCTTGAGAGTGAGAAGTTCGGGGTCGCCGGGGCCGGCCCCCACAAGGAACACCTTGCCAGAGGGAACTGGCACCGGCTGTCCGGCGGCGGCATCATTTCCGGTCACGAGCCGCATGTCGATGCCTCCCCGTTGGGCGGGTGGATGCCGCACTCGGTCTTCGTGCCGTTCCAGCGACCGGAACGAGCGTTGCTCGGATCGAGAGGCAGCGACGTGCACGGAGCACAGCCGATGCTCGGATAGCCGGCGGCGTAGAGAGGGTGCAACGGCAGGTCGTTGGCGCGCGAAAACTCGAGGACTTCTTCCCAGCTCCAGTCGACGATCGGATTCACCTTGATGAGCTGCTTTCCGGTGGGAAGCCGGTACCGGTCGATTCGCGGGGTTGCGGCCCTGGTCGGTGCCTGGTCGCGTCGCAGTGCGGTGAACCAGATGTCATAGTCTTCCAGGGCCCGGAGGAGCGGATCGACCTTGCGTAACCGGCAGCACAGATTCGGATTGGTGAGGGGCAGATCGTCCACGAGGCCCTCTCCCAGCCCGTCGCCGGGGGTGATGTTCACCAGGTTGAGGTCCCACTTGCCGACGAGCTGGTCGCGGAATGCGTACGTCTCCGGGAAGTGAAGGCCGGTGTCCACGAACAGCACCGGGATGTCAGGCTGGAAGCGTCGAATGATGCTGAGCAACACGATGCCGCCGGCTTGGAAGCTGCAGGTGATGCCGACGTTGCCCGGATACTCCAGGGCTGCAGCGACCAGTGTCTCGGCTTTGAGCTCCTTGCGCGTGCGGGTGGCGGCGGTCACAGCTCCTCCTCGGTGTCGATCGATTCGAGAGCGGTTCGATGGGCGGCTCCCGTATCGCCACGCCGCACATGTTCGAAGGTCTCGCCATCGATCAGCCGCTGCCAAGCCCTTCGTCGCTCCGTGGGGTCGGTGAAACGGTCGGCCACTTGCGGCCTGAGCTCGCCGAGGAGGTCGAGGTAGGCGCCGTACTCGGGTCCGATGCCCTGAGCGATCCGGTCCCGAAGCCAGACGGAGAACGCCGGAGCCCGGCCGCCGGAGGAGACCGCGACGACAAGATCGCCCTGCCGATGTACCGCCGGGAGGATGAAGTTGCAGTGAGGCGGGTCATCGGGGGCGTTGAGCAGGATCGAGTGCTCTTGGGCTTCCTGCCAGACCTTTTCGTTGACATCCCGTTGTTCGGTTGCAGCGATGGCGAGGAAGCGGCCGGCGAGGTCACCTTTCTGATAGGGCCTCGGGTTCCAGTCGATCCGTCCCTCCTCGAACCATGCGAGCAGGCGTTCGGTCAGCTCGGGGCTGACCACGGTGACGTCGCCGCCGGCGGCGACCAGACCCTCGACCTTGCCCTCGGCCACGTTTCCCCCTCCAACGACCACGCAGGATCGACCTTCCAGACGGAGCAGCAGCGGGTAGTGCGCCGGGGAACGCTCGGTGGGTTGTGTGCGTGTGTGGGGGACGGTCATGGGAGGGTCGCTCCGTGGATCGGGGATGGTTGGTGCTGGCCGAGATCAATCGGGTCGGGTATAGGCATTGGGGGGCGCTCGCCTCGGTCGGCTGCTTCACCACTTCCCACGCCACTGCGGAGACAGAAATCACCGAAGGTCTCCCCGTCGAACCGGTCGTCTCGGTAGGCCACGAGGATCGGTGAGAGCAGGTGGATCAGGTCCTCCCTGGCCACGTTCTCGGCCAAGAGGACGTTGAGGCGCGTCCCGAGGGCGCTGCCACCGACGTGGACGTCGTACCTGCCCTTCCGCCTGCCGACAAAGGCAATCTCCGCGGTGTGGGGGCGAGCGCACCCGTTTGGGCAGCCGGTCATGCGCACTCGGATGCTTTCTTCGCCGATCCCGAGTGCATCCAGTTCGGCCTGGAGAGCCCGTGTGACCTCTGGGAGAATGCGTTCGGACTCGGTGACGGCCAAAGGGCAGGTGGGAAGTGCGGGGCATGCCACGGAGTGGAGGACGACCGGGGGTATCCGACCGACCGGAAGGACGCCGTGGTCCTCCAGCGTTGACACCACATCTGCTCCCTCACGATTCGTGAGGTCGGTGAGAAGGAGGTTCTGGCCGGGGGTGAGCCGGATTCCGGGCCGGAACCGCTCGGTGACGATACGGAGTCCGGTGCGCAGCAACGCATCGCCGCGATCGGCGATGCGCCCTCCTTCGATCGGCACTCCGATGAACCATCGGTCGTCGTCCTGACGGTGTGCGCCGAGATGGTCATCGGCGTCGGTCCATGCCAGGGACAGTGGGGCGGCAAGACGTCGGCCGAGCCGCTGTTCGAGAGCATCCTTGAAAATGTCCACTCCCCAGTGGTCGATCAGGTATTTCAGCCGAGCTTGTTTGCGGTCCAACCGGTCACCGAAGTCCTTCTGGAGACCGACGATGCCTTCCAGCACTTCGAAGAGGTCCTCGGGAGCAACAAAGCAGAGCGGATCGGCCAGCCGCGGGAACGTTTCGGGCCTGCCGTGAGTTCGACCCAGACCACCTCCGACGAGCAGCGTGAACCCTTCCAGATTCCCCGACCGCACATGGGCGACGATGCCCACATCCTGGGAGTAGACGTCGATGCAGTTGTCTTGGGGAAAGGCCAGGCCGATCTTGAACTTGCGGGGCAGATAGGTCCTCCCGTAGAAGGGCTCCTCGTCGGTAGTGGCAGCGGTGACTGCCCGCTCGCCGTTCATCCAGATGTCGTAGTAGGCGCGGGTTCGTGGCCGGAACTGATCGGCAATCTGTTCGGCAAAGGCACCCAGCCCTACGCCTGCCCTATCGGGGAGCGGTGCCGGGCAGCTCATCACGTTGCGTACGGCGTCGCCGCTGGCGCCGAGGGTGGTGACGAGATGTTGGTTCAAGGTCTGAATCAGGGTGGCGAGATCGGTCTTGCGTGCGTGGTGGAACTGGATGGCCTGACGAGTCGTGAGACGAAGGGTTCCGTTGCCCACCTGGTCGGCCAGCCGGTCCAACGCCAGGTACTGGTCGGCCGTCAGCACGCCTCCCGGGATTGCCGCCCTGACCATGAAGATGACCTCGGGGCTCGCCCCGGCCACCAAGTCGGCGCGGACGTCCCGATTGTCCTCCTCGGTGATCCCGTGGAACTTCAGCACGACGACATTCTCTTTGCTGAAGGAAGGGTTGCCGTCACTCAGTTCCTCGACGACAGTGCCCCGGAGAAAGCCGCTGCCGGCCTTGATCTGTTCGACCAGCGAATGCTCGATAGAGATCATGCCCGCTCAGCACCCTTCCAGGTCCGACGCGTTCGCCGACTCGCCTCTTCGCTGGCCCCGCTCCACCGGCGCGCCGGTGGCCGCGTAGTCCACCCAGGAGCGCTCGTAGTGCATGACCCGTGGGTAACCCAGCAATTCCTTGAGGACGAACCACGTGTGGGCCGACCGTGCACCCGACAGCGAGTAGGTGACGACCCGGGCATTTCGGGGGACCGACTCGCGTTCGAAGAGTGATCGCAACTCGTTGGAGGACCGGAAGCTCCGGTCGGCGTTGGTCGTCCGCGGCCAGGGAATATTCCTGGCTCCGGGAATGTGGCCTCCCGCATAGCCCTGATGCTGCGACGCGTTCGGAGGCGCCAGCTGCTCTCCCCGATACTCCTGTGGCGATCGGGTGTCGACGAGAACCGTATCGCTATCTGCGGCCAGGACGTGGTCTCGGTTCGCTCTCAGTTCATGTCGATCCGCGGCTGTCACCCGAAAACCCGTGGGTCGCGGTGAGGGGATCTCCCGGGTCAGTGGGCGCGCCTCCAGTTGCCACTTCTCGCGCCCGCCGTCCAGGAGGTGGACATCGTCGAAGCCCCGGTACTTGAGCAGCCAGTAGCCGAACGCTCCCAACCAGTTGCCGGGGCCTCCGTACACGACGACAGTGGACGTGTCGTCGACCCCCGCCCGGGAGAGCACCCGACTCAGTCCTGCCTGATCAGGGCAAGACGGCGGTTCCGGACGCTGCAGATCGCATAATCCACTCCAGAAGGTTGCGCCCGGAAGGTGACCCTGCTCGTAGGCGGCCGGTTCGGCGGCCACTTCGAGGATCCTGATTCGCGGGTCCCCGAGGCGACGTTCCAGCCACTCGGTGCTGACGAGGGCGTCTGGGTTGGCGTAGCTCATGTGTGGTCGCTCCTGGTGTCGCAGATCGTCGTTGACGAACGACAGTTATCTGGAAGGGGTGTGACGACGCCGGAAAGAGCTGACGGGTGGTGGCGTCGTCAGGAGCGTGAGGCGATGGACACGCCAACGCTCGGGTGAACCACCCGAGAGCATTGACACATACACATCGTCCACAACATGAGGCCCGCAATCTACCGTATCGAGGGAGTCCACGCAAGCATCCGGTCTGTGCCGTATCCCCAGATCGCGCACATAGGGGGTCAGGGGTTGTCGAAGGAGGAGTTCGGTGTCTTGGTCGTTGAGCGCCGGGCGCTGCTTGTGACAGATGAGACCGGTGCCACGGTGCCGGCTCCAGGCCACCGACTTGTGGCGATCGATACCTGACGCGATACGGCACAGCGTCGAAAGGCCGAGAAGCCGGTAGGTCAGACGTTGCTTTGGCCCGGCCGTCGAGAAGCGATGAACGCGAGCTGGTCGGCCTCACGTTGGCAACCGACACGGCACGGCCTGAGCAGATCGATGCAACCCACTACTCGCAGGAGATGGAAACTGCCCCTTCGACACCGAGTCCAGCGACCGTCCTGGCGTTCGGGTGTGCCGCAAGGTTCCGCAGTGGCCTGCGTCTTCATGGGGCTGCGGTGGGCTCCGACCGGCTGGGGAGCCTGTAGGCACGTCGCCAGCAGTTGAGGTATTGCTCCACCTCGTATTCCCAACGGGTGTCGTGCCAGCCCAGTTCGTCTTGGACGATGGTCCGGATTCGGGGAAGGAGGTCGGCACCGCCGTCCGGGACCAGTAGGCCGACGCGAACACGCCGGAGCAGGAGGTCCTCGAGATGCACGACTGCTTCGGTTCGAGCTGCCCAGCGCAGTTCGGCCCACAGCAGCGGTGTACCGGGGATGAGCGAGAGCTCTCCTGGACCCGCGGCCTGGATGAGGGTGGCAGCATCATTCGACCACCAGCCACCCAATCTGCGAGCCAGGTCCTCGCCGAGTTCTCCAGGTGGGACGTCATCGGCCGAATCGAGCGCAGGGGCATCGTGATCGGCGGGGGCCAGGTCCGGGATGTGGGAACGCAGAGCGTCGATGGCATCACGGGCGATGAGCCGGAACGTGGTCAACTTGCCTCCGGTGAGGGTGAGCAGACCCTGTTCGTCGAGGATGATGTAGTCGCGCGACTCCTGCGACGGATTTCGCTTGCCGCTTCCGATGACGGGACGTACGCCGGAGTAGGTGGCTGTCACATCGGCAGGGCGGATATCGAGGGCCGGGAAGAACGCGTGGACGCCTTCCAGCAGATAGTCGACTTCTCGACGGCTGATGGTCGGCTCGTCGTCGAGCGGAGCAACGTGGTCGACATCCGTGGTGCCGACGATCGTGACGCCCTCCCAGGGGAAGAAGAACACGGGTCTGCTGTCCTTGGGATGGAGGACGGCCACCGCTTGTGGAACCGGCAGGCGCCAGGCCTGGATGATCAGGTGACTGCCGCGTAGAGGGCGGATCATCGGCTCACCGTCGACCCGGCTCCGCAGCCGGTCGGCCCAGGCACCGGTGGCGTTGATCACCGCCTTGGCGGACGCCTCGGTGGTTCGACCCGTCTCCGTGTCCAGGACTCGCACGCCCACGACTTGGCCGTCGCGCCGGAGCAGATCGACCACTCGGGCGTAGTTGAGGGCCGTGGCACCCGACCGGACGGCTTCTTTGAGCACTCGAAGCACAAGGCGGGCATCGTCGGTGCGGGCGTCGAGATAATGGAAGCCGCCGCGCAGGCCCGTGGCTTTGATGTGGGGGGCCAGCAGGCGGAAGTCGCCGGCATCATGGAATGCATGACGCCATTGCAGAGCGAGGAGGTCATACAACATCAGTCCCAATCGGTCCAACAGTCGACCCGGGTGTTCGCCCCGATAGGTTGCCAGGAGGAAACCGAGCGGGTCGACCAACCCGGGTCCCTCCTGGAGGAGCCGGTTGCGTTCCCGCACCGCCGCTCGAGTGATGCCGATCTTCCCTTCCTTGAGGTAGCGGAGGCCGCCATGCACGAGCTTCGAGGAGCGGCTCGAGGCGCCCCAGGCGAAATCGCGCTGCTCGACCAGCAATGCCCGCAGACCGAGTCGGGCGGCCTCGCGCAGGATGGCGGCGCCGGTGATGCCGCCACCGACAACGACGAGGTCCCACGGGCGGTCGAGCGCGGACCAGATGGCTTCCCGTCGGCCGGCCCAAGAGTTCCCGTGTGGTGCACTCATGGCACAAGCTTTCCGGGATTCATGAGTCCGTCCGGGTCGAAGCGACGCAACGCGTCTCCGATCACCGCCACGCCCAGCGCGCCCTTCTCGGTTTGCATGTAGGGGAGGTGGTCCAGACCCACGCCATGGTGATGGCTGATCGTGCCACCGTGGGCGAGAATCGTCTCGCTGACGGCTCGCTTCAGCCGTCGAGCGCGATCGATGGTCCTCTCGAACTCGGCGGCCGTCCGGAACACGCACGTTGTGTAGACGCTCGCTCCGGTCGGGTATACGTGGGAAATGTGGGTGAAGGTGAGAATCCGCTCATCGGTGTCATGGAGGGGAGTGTGGAGGGCAGCTTCTTCGATCGCTTCCACGATTTCGGCGACATGGGTCCAGTCCGTGGCGGTTTCCCAAGTGTCGACGGCATAGCCCATTTGCCACAGGTTGTTCCGCAGATAAGGTGCGGCGAACCGGCCGGCGAGCCAGCGGTTGCCGAGTGGGCGCCCGACGTTCACGCCGCCGTGGCGTCGGATGATGCGGATGGCGATCCTGCGAGCCCGCCGCACCTCAACGGCGGCTCCGGTAAAGCCCATGATGAGCAGGCTCTTCGCCTGGCCGATCTTCCGCAGCGAAAAGACTCTCTCCATGGCTGCGATGGCTCGCGGATGCCCGGCGAGAGCGAGCGTCAGTATGGTTTCTCGGCTGGAGCTGAGTCGAAGCATGGAAAGTGGTATCCCGGCCTGAACCATCTCGCGAATGGCGTTCTGCCCTGTAGCGAAACCGGGGAAGAACACTCCGTGAAACTGTTCCCGTTCAGGGAACCGTGTCACCCGCACGGTGGCCCGGGTAAGGACCCCGAGACGCCCTTCGGAGCCGAGCACGAGCTGGCGGAGATCCGGACCCGCCGCCGAGGCAGGGTAGGGCGGCAATTCGATGGACCCGGCAGGCGCCTCCAATCGTCCGCCGGCGAAAAGATCTTCCATGCGTCCGTATCCGAGTGACTGCTGGCCACTGGAGCGGGTGGCCACCCAGCCGCCCAGCGTCGAGTACTCGAACGATTGGGGGAAGTGCCCCAGCGTGTAGCCGCGCGCTCGGAGCTGGCCCTCGAGGTCGGGGCCCGACACGCCGGCGCCGAAGGTGGCGAGGCGGCTCACCTCGTCGAAATGGAGCAATTGGTTGATGCGTCGCATGTCGATCGTGACGACCGGGCGATCGTCCGGTTGGGGATTGATGTGGCCCAGGACGCTCGTACCGCCCCCGTAGGGGATGAGGCGAGCCCCGATATGCGCTGCCCACGTGAGTACCTCTCTGACCTCTTCTTCGGTGCGTGGCAGCACCACCCCGTCGGGGAACGAGCCGATCCTGCCAGAGCGGAGTGCGACCCAATCGAGGAGGCTTTGGCCGCGAGCGTGCCGGAGCCGAACGCCGGGGTCTGTGAGGACCAGTGGGTGGTGGGGGAGTCTGGGGGTCGGTACCGTGGCGATCACCGACTCGAACGGCGCGTCGTCCGGAGGCGTGCCGACACCGATGACGTTGCGCAACATGTGGGCCCCGCTGGGCGACAGAGGATGGTCGGTCCCGTCGTCTCCCCAGCCGTTCCAGCGTCGCATGGCTATGGGACGGTCAAGGTGGCGCTGCCGGCGCTTCGCCACAGTTCGATGCTGTCTTCCATGACCTCCCGACTCACGCGCTCTGCAGCGTCACGATCGTTGGCCCGGGCGGCAGTCTCGAGATCCGAGTAGAAACGTCTCGACCGGTCGCGGGCCTCGGAAAGAGCGAAGTAGATACTGGCCAATCGCTCGTAGAAACCTGCGAATCCATTCAGGATGAGTGTGAAGATCGGGTTGCCGGATGCGATCGACAATCGCCGGTGCACGTCCCAATCGAAGGCGGCGAAGGCCTCAGCCCGATCGGGAAGGTCACGATGCCGAGCGACGAGGGCTGCCACCTCGTCGGGGACACATGCAACTGCAGCAGCTATGTACGGCGGCGCCAGGTACAAGCGGATTTCCAGCAGATGCTCCACGAAGTCGGTGGAGAGGTGTCGCGAGTGTTCGACCAGGGCACCGAGCACGTTGAGGCCACCTTCCTGCCAGAAGTGATTCACCACCGTGCGCCTGCCCTGACGGACGGTGACCCACCCATCCCGCTCCAGGCGCTGAAGGGCCTCGCGCAACGTGGGGCGCGTGACTCCGAGACGGATAGCGAGTTGGCGTTCCCCCGGGAGCTCGGACCCTGGTGGGAACGTCCCATCCAACACCGCCTCGACGAGCGAATGCTCGGCGTGGTCGGCCGGCCGGACGGGAGCAATCCACGTGGCGGTCATACGTTGTTCCTAACTGGTGAGTGGTCTTACCAGTTGCCATGTTACACCTGAGAACCCGGGAAGTGGATACGGAATCCGTCCGTCTTCCGGGGGTTGTCGACTCTCGTTCCGAGTCGTTCGGTCATCGTCATATGTACTGCCGATCGGCACCATGGTTCCGGTCGCCGGCCGTTCACAGAGCAGCAGAATCTCGAACGGTGCCGCCCAGGACCAGAGGCGGTTCGAACAGGCCACCGGTCGTCGCGTGGGCTCCGGTTCGTATCTTGACGACCGACGTAATCGATTCGCGGGAACGCCACATCGGAGCCGTCGCTTTCGCAACTCTGTTCGAAGGCGAGAGGGTCACGATCGAGTGAACCGTGATGCCATGATGGCCCACTCGTGATGCTCTAACCCGGGCTGCTCGGCGAGCGGTTCGAGGTTTCATCGGCACCAATCGGCGCCGATGTTTGCGAAATGAGCGCTCACATGCAGCAAAGGCCCGATAAACCTGCGAAAGTCCGAGACAGGGTCATCGGAATCGGCCATACTGCCCGCATGCATTTTGCCAGGTGTCGCTCGAGGGCGTTTTGGCTCACCCAACATCCACGATCTGCGTCCTGCCAGAGACGGAGACGCGCGGACAACTCGGACATCGCAGCAACTCTCTGGGCATCGCTCGACAGTCGAGTGTGTCCTCGACACGAGGAACACACCTCACACACAGCTACCGCACAGACCACCAACTTTGCTCAAAAGGAGTCCGGATGACGTGTCGATGGATGGTCGAAGAGGAGACGAAAGGACCCGCTGCATCTCCCGGTTCGCGCGAACGTTGCGGAGGCTCACCTTCCCGTGAGAGACTCTGTCATCATGACGAATACTGAGATGCGTGACGCCGTCGGGCTCTTATGGCCCGAGCTCGACTGGATCCAAGATGAGGATCTCCGAGAGAGAACCCTCGCCACCTGGGTACTCGCATTCGAGCGCAGTCCGCTGGAACCGGACGACCTGCATGAGATCCCCTTTACACTGCTCGTCCCCGACTGCCCGACGTCGTTCATGGAACACAAACGCTGTGTCGTGCACATCGCCCGCGGAGCTGCCGAAGCGATGCAGGAGTTTCTCGGGGACGCACTCACCATCGATATGGACACGGTGATCGCCGGCGGGATTCTGATCGATGTAGGCAAGCTGCTCGAGTACGAAAAGGTCGCCGGCGAGGCCGTCCAGAGCGAGTTGGGCCGCTACCTGCGCCATCCGTTCACAGGTGTGTCGCTCGCCATGGAGTGCGGTGTCCCCGACTCGGTTTGTCATATCATCGCCGCCCACTCCAAAGAGGGGGATCTGATCACGCGTTCCGTGGAGGCAACGATTCTGCACCATGCCGACTTCATGAGTTTTCTTCCTTTCAAGGACCTGACGAGGTAGCCACCAATGAAGAGTCCCCATCCCGTTTCCGAGATGATCACCGCCCCGATGGCCCGCTGGGCCGCCGACCTGACATTCGCCGACTTGTCCGAAGAGGCGGTGCGCCAGGCGAAGCGCTATCTGCTCGACTCGCTGGGTTGCGCTCTCGGCGGCTATACCCAACACGATGTGAAGATCCTGCTCGACGTCTTGGAGGAGACCGCCGGCTCGGGTCCGGCCACGGTGATTGGCACCGGCGCAAGGGTGGACGCCGTGTCCGCATCTCTTGTCAATGCCCTGATGGTGAGGGCGATGGACTACAACGACATCTACTGGCAACAGGACCCGTCGCATCCCTCCGACATCATCCCCGGCGCTCTCGCCCTCGCCGAGCGCGCAGACGGAAACGGCAAGGAGCTATGCGTCGGAATCGTCCTTGGTCACGAATTCGAGATGCGGCTTTGCGAGGCTGCGTTTCCAGGCATTCGTGAGCGAGGCTGGCACCATGCCACCTTCACGGCTTTCGCCGCCGCCCTCGTGGCGGGGCGGATGCTGCATCTCGACGCCGAACGCATCCAACATGCAGTCGGGATCTCGGGAAGCTCCCACGGGACGTTCGGCGCGGTGACAGCCGGCAAGCTCACGATGATGAAGAACACCGTGGATCCTCTTGCGACGCAACGCGGGGTCCTGGCCGCCCTCCTTGCAGAACGGGGCTACACAGGACCAGAGCACGTGATCGACGGCAAGGAAGGATTGGTCGAAACGCTCGGCCCCGACTGGAAACTGGACATCCTGACGGACGGGCTCGGGGAATCGTGGCGTATCACACGCTGCGGCATGAAGGCATTTCCGACCGAAGCCCTGACACATACACCGATTTCCGCAGTGCTCGACCTGGTGACGGAGCATGACCTTTCTGCAGACGACGTCGAGGAGGTCCGTATCCGATCTCTCGCGCGAGCTGCGGACATCCTGGCGGATCCCAGCAAGTACACGCCGCACAACAGAGAGACCGCCGACCACAGCCTGCCCTACGTGATTGCTGCGGCTTTGGTCGACCGACAGGTCACGCCGCTCCAATTCACGACCGCCAAGATCGAAGATCCTCGCATTCGGGCACAGCTGAACAAGGTGATCGTGGTCGCGGACCCGGAGATCGAGAAGGACTTCCCGGCGCGGCAACGTGTCGCCGTGACCATCACCACCATCGACGGCCGAAACCTCACGAAGGAGCTGGACTATCCAAAAGGGCATCCAAGCAATCCGCTCACCACCACTGAGATCGAGCAGAAGTTTGATGCACTTGCGGCGCCGGTCATGTCGTCAGGACGTCGCCAACAGATCAAAGATGCCGTCTGGAACCTGGAGAACCTCGACACCGTGCGTGATCTGACCGAACTGTTGCGTGTTGATGGTGTGTCGTGACCAGGCCCCAAACGGTCGTTGAGGCGATAACGCAAACCCATCTCGCCGGCACTGTCAAGAGTGGATCGGTCCAAGCCGGTGACTTTGTGACCATTCGCCCCGACCACGTGCTGACCCACGACAACACGGCTCCCGTGCTGAAGAAGTTCCAGACGATGGGGGCAACACGCGTCTCGGATCCAAAACAGCCCGTGTTCGCTCTCGACCACGATATCCAGAACACGTCGGAGGCCAACCTGGCGAAGTACCGGAAGATCGAGGAGTTCGCCAGGAGTCAGGGCGTCGATTTCTACGCCGCCGGCGAAGGAATCGGCCATCAGATCATGGTCGAACAGGGATATGTCACTCCCGGTTCGTTCGTCGTCGCATCCGACTCGCATGCGAATATCTACGGTGCGCTCGGAGCGATAGGAACGCCTGTCGTGCGTACCGACGCCGCCGCGATCTGGGCGACTCGCGAGTTCTGGTGGCAGGTTCCGCGCACCGTCCGCGTCGAGTTGATAGGAGAGCTTCCTTCGGGAGCAGCCGGAAAGGATGTGATCCTCATCCTATGCGGGCTCTACTCCCATGGAGAAGTACTCAATGCCGCCGTCGAATTCACCGGACCCGGAGTGAAGAGCCTGACCATGGAAGCACGGCTCACCATCTCGAACATGACGACCGAATGGGGTGCCTTGGTCGGATGGTTCCCCGTCGACCGGATCACCCTCGACTACCTCGCGTGGCGGCGTGGAGCCATCGGACCCAGAGGACGGCGACGCCTTGGTGACATCCGAGATACGGTGGCCGGTTATGCGAGCGCCGATCCGGATGCCCGCTACGCGGCGAACATCGTGTTCGACCTCGGCGAAGTCATTCCGCATGTCAACGGTCCCGATACCGTGCAGGCGACGAGGTCGCTCATGACCATCCAGGAACAGGCCGTGTCCATCGACAAGGCCTACCTGGTCTCGTGTGTGAATTCGCGCTTCGAGGATCTCGCCGCGGCAGCGAGGGAACTCGTGGGCAGACACGTCGCGGACGGCGTCGAGCTGTATTTCGCTGCAGCCAGTCGCGAGGTTCAAGAGCGTGCCGAAGCTGCCGGACACTGGCAGACGATCCTCGATGCGGGCGGGCGACCGTTGCCACCCGGGTGCGGTCCGTGCATCGGTCTTGGGACCGGTCTGCTCGCAGCGGGGGAGGTGGGGATCTCTGCGACGAACCGCAACTTCAAAGGCCGCATGGGCTCACGCGACGCTCAATGCTATCTCGCCAGCCCTCAGGTGGTGGCCGCCTCCGCGGTGGCCGGCCATATCTGTGGTCCGGGTGACTGGCCAGACCATGTTCTGCAGCCGAGTATCGACGTCGCCGACCGCTCGGTGCCAGATGTTGCGAAGAGTGTGACGATCAAAGAAGGGTTCCCTGCCCGGCTGGAAGGCCGGATCGTGTTGCTCACCCAGGACAACATCAATACCGACGGCATCTATGGCAAGGACTACACCTATCGTGACGACATGACTCCCGAAGCCATGGCCCGTGTCGTCATGGAGAACTACGATCCGGAGTTCGCCTCCATGATCCGACCCGGTGACATCCTCATCGGCGGTCACAACTTCGGGACAGGCTCGAGTCGGGAACAGGCGGCGACCGCTCTCCAGGCGGCGGGCATTGCCATGGTGATTGCCTCCAGCTACTCACAGACGTACCTGCGCAATGCATTCAACAACGGCTTTGTGTGCGTCGAATGCCCTGAGCTCGTCGCCTACCTGCGGGAGATGTTCGCAACGGCGATCGACCGCGGCGCCCGTTCCATCTTCTCGGATGACACGTTGAGTGTCGACTTCACGACCGGGAAGGTCTCCGTCGAAAACCGCGTGTTCCGTTTTCCCGTCCTCGGTGAAGTTCCCCAATCTCTCGTGGCGGCGGGCGGTCTGGAGAACGCCGTTCGCCGGAGGCTTTCATGACATGACAACGCACAAGGAGGATGCAATGACTCGAAGGACCGTCGTGACGATGCCAGGTGATGGCATCGGCGCCTTTGTCCTCCCTGAATCGATCCGCGTCCTCGACGCCGTCGGTTTCGAAGCAGACTACGTCCAGGCCGACATCGGCTGGGAGTGCTGGCGGGAACAGGGCAACCCCCTCCCTGAGGCTACGATCGATCTTCTGGCCAAGCACAAGCTCGGTCTGTTCGGCGCGATCACCTCCAAGCCAAAGGCAGCGGCGGAAGCGGAGCTCGCTCCTGAATTACGCGGCCAGGGCCACGTGTACTTCAGCCCAATCGTGAGCCTTCGTCAGCGCTTCGGCCTGGACATCTGCGTTCGACCCTGTCGTTCCTACACGGGCAATCCGCTCAATTTCGTTCGCCAAACCGGTAACGGTGTCGAGGAGCCGCCCGTAGACGCGGTGATCTTTCGTCAGAACACCGAAGGTCTCTACGCCGGTATCGAGTGGACCGATCCTCCCGCCGAGGTTCTTGCGGCGCTGGCAACGCACCCCAAGTTTGCGCCGTTCACCTCGATTCCGAGCGCCGATCTGGCGATCTCCACCCGCATATTTTCACGGAACGCATGCCGGCGCATCGTCCGTTCCGCTTTCGAATACGCCACAAAGCACGGCTACGAGACGGTCACCGTGTGTGAGAAGCCCAACGTCCTGAGGGAAACATCGGGCATGCTCGAGGAGGTCGCGAAAGAGATCGGCGCCGACTACCCGGACATCGAGCGACGGTCGACGAACATCGATGCCCAGATGATGTGGCTCACCAAGAACCCGGAGAACTACGGAGTCCTGGTGGCAGGAAACCTGTTCGGTGACATCATCTCCGACGGCTTCGCAGGACTGGTCGGTGGGCTCGGGTTCGCCTGCTCGGGGAACATCGGGGACGAGGTGGCAGTATTCGAACCGACACACGGCTCGGCGCCCAAATACGCGAACCTGGCGCCGTCGATTGTCAACCCGATCGCCATGATTCTGGCGTCTGCAATGCTGCTCGATCATGTAGGAGAGGAAGACGGGGCCGACCGGATCAGAGAAGCAGTCGGGAACGTCATTCGTGATGGTGCGGTCAGAACCTACGACATGATGCACCTTCCCGGAGGGCCGGGAGTCGTCGACGCGGGTGCTGCGACCACCTCCGAAATGACCGACGCCATTGTGAGCGCCTTATGAGGTCGCGAAGCGGCGAAGCGGGTTTCACCGGTCCTGGCGTCCGGTCCGATCTGCGCGTGAAAGTCGAGGAACGAGAACGTGGCGGTATCGTCGTCGATCTGGTGTCAAGGGTCGAGGCCTACTACGGGAATGCGATTCGGCGTCAGGTCCGCGACCAACTCGAACATCTCGGTCTCGAGAGCGCGCACGTCACGATCAACGACATGGGTGCGCTGCCTTTCACCATCGCCGCACGAGTTGAGACGGCGGCTCGGAGGGCGGGGCTCCTCGACGAACACCATCTCGATACCCTCTCCGAACCCGACCGCGCTCCGTCCGAGCGGCGGCGATTGCGACGATCACGCCTCTACCTTCCGGGCAACGATCCGAAGTACATGGTCAATGCGGGCCTCTATGGCTCCGACGCTCTCATCCTCGATCTCGAGGACTCCGTACACCCGGCCGAGAAGGACGGCGCCCGCCTTCTGGTGGCCAATGCGATCCGGCGCCTGGATTTCGGACCGGCAGAGATCATGGTCCGTATCAATCAACTTCCGGTCGGACTCGAAGACCTCGCGACGGTGATCCCCAGCGGACCAGACCTGATCCTCGTCCCGAAAGTGGAAGACCCGAGCGAAATCGAAGAGGTCGACCGGACGATTGCCAGGATGCTCGAAGAGCTGGGTTGGCAGCGGCCGATCTGGATCATGCCGATCCTCGAGTCCGCTCTCGGAGTCGAGATGGCGTTCGACATCGCCCGCTGTTGCGACAGGGTCGTCGCTCTCACCGTGGGACTCGAAGACTTGACCGCGAACCTCGGTGTGCCCGGATCTGCGAAGGAGCAGGCGACACGATACGCGCGTGCCCGCATTGTGAATGCTGCGGTCGCCGCAGCCGTTCAGCCGATCGACTCGGTGTTCGCCGACGTGTCCGATCTCGAGGGATTGGCATCCTGGTGCGAGAGATCGAAGGCGCTGGGCTTCGAAGGAATGGGCTGTCTTCATCCGCGTCAGATCCCGATTGTTCATCAGGCATTCACTCCCACTCCCGAGGAGATCGAGCGGGCGCAAGCGATCGTTGCCGCCTTCGAGCGGGCACGAGAAGAGGGTTTGGCGATCGTCAGTATTGGTTCCAAGATGATCGACGCCCCGATCGTGCAAAGAGCTGTGAAGGTCGTCGAGCGGGCTCGAGCGCTGGGCCTCTTGGTGGAAGAGAGGGGTGGGCAATGATGGCGGGCTTCACCGAGAACGCCGCGGGTCGGAGGGTTCCGGCCGTCGTGAACGGCCATGAGCAGACCCCGTACCGAGGCATCGGCGGCCACCGGCCGGCCGGCAAGAAGGCCGGGCCTCCGATCCGAGTCTCGTCCGACTACCCGGACAACGGAGACAAACGTGTCGGATCGCTGGAAGTGGCCCTCGAGCTGTGCAGTCTGGCCGATGGGATGGTTGTTTCCACTCATCATCACCTTCGCAACGGTGACCGTGTGGCTCTCAGCCTCCTCAATGCTGCGAGACGCATGGGGATTCGCGATCTGACCTGGTTTCCGAGTGCGTCATTCCCCTGCCACGAACCGGTGATCGATCTGATGGAGGCCGGCGTCGTGCATCACATCGAAGGGAGCATGAACGGGCCGCTGGGGGAGTACTGCTCACAGGGGAGGATGCGTGGACTGGGGGTGCTTCGCTCACACGGCGGCCGTTGGCAGGCGATCTCCGATGGCGAAGTGCACATCGATATTGCCGTGATCGCCGCTCCGTGCGCAGACATGTTCGGCAACGCAAACGGTGCACAAGGCAAGTCCGCGTGTGGATCTCTCGGCTTCGCTCTGGCAGATTCCCTGTATGCCGATCGAGTCATTGTCGTTACCGACGGACTCGTTCCATTCCCATGCGTTCCCTGGCAGATACAGGGCAACAACGTGGACTATGTGGTCGAGGTGGCCTCGATCGGAGATCCGAGCAAGATCGTCTCCGGCACGACCCAGATCACGAAAAGCCCGGATCGGCTCAAGATCGCCGAGTACACGGCTCGGTTTGTCAGAGATTCAGGCATCCTGCGCGATGGTTTCTCCTTCCAGGCGGGAGCGGGGGGCATCTCACTTGCCTTCACCGCGTTCCTCGCCGACATGATGCGAAACTCCGGCGCCACTGCACGGTTCGTCCGCGGTGGCTCCACCCGCGTGCTCGTCGACATGTTGCGGGAAGGCCTGACCGACTACATCCTCGACGGTCAAACATTCGATCTCAGTGGTGTCCAATCGATTGCGACAGACTCGCGCCACGTGGCGACTTCCCCATTCACTTCGTACAACTTCAACGGCAAAGGCAACTTCGCGAGCATGGTCGATGCCGTTGTTCTCGGCGCAACCGAGGTCGACGTCGATTTCAACGCCAACGTGGTGACACACTCAGACGGACGTCTACTGCATGGCATCGGCGGATGGCAGAACTGCCTGTTCGCCGGTTGCACGATCTTGGCGATGCCGTCGTTTCGCGACCGAAATCCCGTCATTCGAGATCGAGTGACCACTCTCACGGGGCCGGGCGAACTCATCGATGTCGTGGTGACCGAGCGGGGTGTCGCCATCAATCCGAGGCGCCAGGACCTGATCGATGCAACCAAGGCGTCTGATCTTCCCATCGTCGACATTCGGCACTTGCAGGCCGACGTGGAGCGGATCTGTGGAGGCAAGCCGGATCCGGCCGCACTGACGGAGCAGCCCGCGGCTGTGATCAAGTGGGTGGACGGCACAGTCCTCGACACCGTGTGGCAAACGGAAAACCGGCGAACCCAGGGCTCGTAGATGCGCTGAGCGCACCCCTGAGCCCAGGGTTCGGGGCTCCCGGTTACTGATCGCCGGCGATACGGCTCTCCACGGTCGCCAGCACCTTGGATGCCAGCGTCCTAGAAGACTCCAATGCAGCGCTTCGTCGAGCTTGCAGGTGTTCTGTTTCGGGATGATCTGGAAGTGAGCTGAGGTTGATGCGTACGTTCAGAGACGCACCCTCTGCGGCAGCGAGCGCACACATGGCAGCGACGCCGGTATCGCTGACGGCGCTCTCGTTGCCGCTCTTGGCAACCACCGCCGCGGCGTCGAGGGCAGCGACGCAATGCTCGATCACTTCGAGAGGGACGATGCTGGCGGTCAGTGTGGCGTCCTGCACGGCACGGTCGCGAGCGAGACGTTCGGCGTCGGTCTTGCGAGGCAGGCGCATCGCCTCCATCAGCGAGTCGAACGACTCGGTGTCCCGATCGACCGCGTCGAGGAACCAGTCCTTGAGTAGCTGTGCCGACCGGCCGGTGTCCTCCATCTTGGTGTCGCTCGTCTTGGAGAACGTGAGTGCCGCGACCATCGAAGTCAGTGCCACCGACAGGGAGGCAGCCAACGCGGCGACACTGCCACCTCCGGGCGTCGGCGTGCCCGCCGAGAGGACGTCGGCGAAGTGTCGAAGCGAGTGGTTGACGAGGCCCGACGGTACCCCTTGATATCGGTACTCGATCACTTTGTCTGCCGGATCGAACGGTGAGACATCGTCCAGGCCGAGGCTCAGCGCCGCGATATGCATTCGTTCTGCTTCCGGGACGCCAGTCGTCTTGCCCTGGGCACGCAAGTAGTGATCCCCGGCGGCAAGCATCGCGCGGCGGGGGACAAGGCCTACGATCTCGCTACCCGTTACGCGCACGCCGAGCCGGCCGGCCTCCTCGCAAGCCGCGTCGAAGACGGCATGAAGTGAGGTGATGTCTGGATCGGTCAAGTTGAACGACACCTGCGCTCTTCCGTACTCCTCGATGTACCAGCCGACCCCTCGTAGGTGGGTAAACCGTCCCGGCTCGCGCAGAGCAACACCGTTCGCATCACGTTCGACCTTGCCGTCGGGACCACGTTTTGGTCGCCCACTTTCCCTGAGAGCGCCGGCGATCCTGTTGGCGATTCTGCGGTCGCGGGTGTTGAGGTTCACGTTGTAGGCAATCAGGAAGTTGCGTGCGCCGATCGCGATCGCTCCGTTCTTCGCGTTGAATCCGGTCGGACCAAAGTCGGGCTCGTCCTCACGATCGGCAAGCCCTTCGTACTCACCGCGGCGAACGTCGGCGAGTGATCGGTGCTCCGGGCACGATGCGGCTTCCCCGTACAAGTACACGGGGATTCGGAGTTCGGCTCCAACGCGTTCGCCCAGACGCTGTGCGATCTGAACGCAATCCTCCATGGAGGCTCCGTCGAGTGGAACGAACGGGCAAACATCGGTGCTTCCCATTCGTGGATGTTCACCATGGTGGGTCCGCATGTCGATCAGGTCGGCTGCCTTCTCGATGGCGGCGAACGCGGCTTCCTCCACGGCTTCCGGCGATCCCGCGAACGTCATCACGGTGCGATTCGTGGCAGCCCCAGGGTCGACATCGAGCAGTGTCACGCCGTCGACGGCGCCGATGACGGCGGCGATCGCATCGATGACACGCCGATCGCTACCTTCGCTGAAGTTGGGAATGCATTCGATGAGTTTCATACGACCTCCATCAGAGATCCGGCTCTTCTTCAGGGGACAGGAAGGTCTCCAGCGGTTCGCGGGCAACATAATGTGACGTCATGGACTCTTCCCACTCCAGGTACCGTTCCTCGCACCGCACCGAGCAGAACTCGGAACCGGCTTGCCGGGGGGCACCGTCCCAGAGGCACGTCGTGTGGCTCCGCCGCAACCACGGTGGATCGTACAGGGGATATCGTCCATGACTCCGGCGGTAGTCACCGGGCATCGGCTCGACATCCATGGGCGGTCTCCTCGCTGTTCCGACCCAGGCTAGAGGCCGCCGGGGCCCGCGTAGGCTCAAACTCGCAAACCCCCGGTGACGGATGGGTGAGACGGACTCTGCAGCCTCGCTTCCGGTGCCGAAGAAGGAAACTCCTACAGGAAGCCGACCTGTGCTCCGATGTCGAAAGTGATGACCAACCGCACCGAGTTCACGTTCATGTGCACGCGCTGTGGGGAGAAGGCGGCCGTCGTCAAACAAGGGCGCAAGGTGTTCCTCTGTGCAGTGTGTGCCTCCGACGCCATGTGGCACGATATGGTCGGCGTGATCATCAACGGCCCCGACGCTGCTCGAGAGGACGACGGTGGCCGTCAGTCCTGAATGCTCACCAGCCACATGGCGAGCAGGTTCATCACGACTCCGAACACGGTAACAACGATCAGATCCTGCCCAACGGTCATCGCGTGTCCGAAGACCTTGATTCCGAGACCGAAGTCGGGAAGCCGATCCAGCACGGCGGCCGGCAACCCCTGGGCGTCCAGGACCAACCTCCGGAGTGGGTCGACGGCGTAGGTGATCGGGTTGACCTTGACGAGAACGGTCATCCATGCGGGTAGACCCTGGAGTGGAAAGAACACTCCCGACAGGAAGATCAGCGGGAAGGTGACGAACTGGTTCACGACCTGGAATGCCTCGGTGCTTCGCATCCGCGCCGCGAGCGCGACACCCATCCCCGACAGGCCAAAAGCACCGAGGAACATCACCGGCCAGAGTTGAAGCACGAGAATAGGCGTCAGAGTGACCCCGACGAGCGGGGCGAACAGGAAGACGAGCGTACCTTGAACGGTCGCGACCGTGGCACCACCAAGCGTCTTGCCGAACGCCACGGAGGCACGATTGACGGGGGCGACGAGGACCTCTTTGAGGATGCCGAACTCGCGGTCGTAGACCAGCGAGATGCCGTTGAAGATCGACGCGAAGAACACGTTCATGGCGATGATGCCGGGGAAGATGAACTGCTTGAAGTCGATCGTCGGGCCGCCGGAGCCCTCCCCGATCAATGATCCCATCGCGCCGCTGAGCCCCACACCAAAGATCAGCAGAAAGATGATCGGCATCCCGAGGGATCCGATGATCCTCGTCTTGTCTCGCCACCATCGAATGATCTCTCTGCGCCAAATGATGCCGACTGCCGCAATTGACGAGGATGATCGTCCAACACGAGTCCGTGGTGCCGTCATCCGTGCCCCCTCCGTCTACGGACCATCATCCTGAGACGATTACGGTTGAGGTCAACCTGATCGAGTTCGGACTCCCGGATCGTTCTTCCTGTCAGCTTCAGAAAGACGTCATCGAGGGTCGGTCTCCTGAGTTCGATGGCGTCGATACGGCCTTTGAACTCCCGGGCGAGGTGTGGAATGAACGGTGCACCCTCTTGCACCTCGATTCGGATGCTGCCGTTCCTCTGCGTTGTCATGACAGGCTCCGTGGAGAGGAAGTCGACGAGATCATTCGAGTCGGGCGTCCTTACGGTGATCACGTCGCCGCCGACCATGCGCTTGAGACCCTCGGGTGTGTCGAGAGCGACAATGCCCGCGTGGTCCATGATGGCGATTCGATTGCAGAACTCCGCTTCGTCCATGTAGTGGGTGGTCATGAAGATGGTCGTGCCGGTTTCCTCGCGCAGTCGTTTGATGTGGTCCCACATGTTGCGTCTCGTCTGCGGATCGAGGCCGATCGTCGGCTCGTCGAGAAAGAGGATCTCGGGAGTGTGCAAGAGCCCCCTCGCTATCTCGAGCCGGCGTTTCATGCCGCCGGAGAACTTCTCGACGATGTCATCGGCTCGTGAATCGAGGTCGACGAGCTTCAGGAGTTCGTCGATCCGCTCCCTCCGAATCTGCGGGGGGACGTTGTAGAGAACACCGTGGAAGTTGAGGTTCTCACGGGCCGTGAGGCGGTCGTCGAGGCTTGGCTCCTGAAAGACGATGCCGATCGAAGATCGAACGGCGCTCTGCTCGGATCGGATGTCGTGCCCGGCAACAGTTGCGGTGCCCGCCGACGGCTTGAGGAGGGTCGTCAGCATCGAGATCGTCGTTGTCTTGCCCGCACCGTTGGGTCCCAGAAAGCCGAACACCTCGCCCTTGTTCACCCAGAAGTCGACCGCGTCGACCGCAACGAGATTCCCGAAGTGCCTGGTCAGGGCATTCACGTCGATCGCTCGAGTCATTCCCCCGTCCCTCAGGGCAAGGTTAGTGCCGTCCAGATGAGTCTCGTTTCACCGATCCGACACAGACCTCTACCGTTGGTGTATGTACCGCCGAACCGGCATCATCCTGGTCATCGTCGCCGTGGTTCTGAGCGCCTGGATGCTTACGACACCCGTCCGCCATTTCACCGGCTACCTCATCGGCGGAGGTGAAACCGAAAAGCTGTTCACGACCTGCGGAAAGACGATCGACATCCTTTCCGGCCGATTCGATGAAGAAGTTACGACGCCCGGCGCACGAGGAGACTGCGTGAAGGAGGCACGAGGCCGCGTTGCCTACGTGGTCATCGTCGCCGCACCACTGTTGCTGGTCGCAGGATTCGCGATCGCGCGGGGGAGATATCCGAACCTGCCCCTTCCTTGAAGAGATGGCCGCTACGTGCTGCTCGGCGGGCACCCGACATGTGGCGCAAACGATCTATCGGGCCTCCGCCCTGGAGGCCAGGAACGCCCCGATGAGCACGACCGCTGTTCCCACGATCGACAATGGCGCCACATACTCGCCGTGCAAGAAGACCCCCAGCAGGATCGCCACCACCGGAAGGAAGTAGATGGCGATGGAGGCACGAGTCGCCCCGACCCGTCCGGCCAGTACCGTCATCGCGAGGAGCGCGAGTCCCGTTCCGAACACACCCAAGGTCGCGACTGCCGCCAGAGGACCCCATGCGAAGCGTGTCTGCCCCGCGTGAATCAACCCGAAAGGAGCGACGAGTGCGAGCGCGACGACTTGGGCGCGCAAGATCACCGGGAAAGCGCCGTACCGCTGCTGGAGTGGCACGGCCAGGTTGACCGACACTCCGTAGGAGATCGTGGCGACAAGCACCAGCAAGGTCCCGCGAAGGACCGATGGCCCCCCTTCGATGCCCGGAACGCCGATCGCAACGATCCCGACGAGGCCGAGCAATACGCCGATGATCTGGTTGCGGCCAGGCGTCCTACGAAGAAGGAAGGCCGCGATGATTGCGGAGAAAATCGGCATCGACCCGTTGAGCATGCCGGCGAGCGAGGATGAGATCCACTGTTGGGCGATCGGGAAGAGGAGCATGGGAAACCCCATCCAGATCACGCCGAGAAGAACGATCCGGGGAAGGTCCGCCCGGTCGACCGGTCGCCTCGAGGCAGGAAACAGAGCGAGCGTGACTGCGCCGATGGCGAGGCGAAGCGAGGCGATGAGGGTAGGGGGAAACCCTTCGAGTCCGATGGCGATGAGGAGGAACGAGGAGCCCCAGATGAGCGCAACCCCTGTGAGCAGACCCCAGTCGGTGAGCGCGAAGGCGGCTCGCCGGGTCCCCGGTGCAGTCGAGAGGATTGAAGACGCCCTCATCGACGGCAGCGTAGTGCCTTTGCAGGCAAGGCTCGGAGTGTCGATGTCGAGGCAGGGCGTCGTGCCACTGCTCGTGTATTTCGTACCTTGTGTTTCGCACTTTGCATCTCGAGAACGCACAGACGGGGACGGTGGAACCGTCTCGAGGGTGTCGAAACGTCGGTCCGGCGTGGCTTTCTGCCGAGATTCACCGATGTGGCTCACCTGTACGTTGATCCGCTTCATGCTTCGTATCGCGACTTGCCCGACAGAAGGGCGCAAAGGTTCTCTGTCGAGGCATCGATGCGGGGAGTAGGGGCTTCAGGCCGGCTGGTCGTACTCTGCGACGTTGAGGGCAGACCAGACGACGGTGCGAGAGAGATACACGGCGAAGAGGACGATGAGGACCGGTCCGAGCCGGACGATCGTCAGCAGGCCGATACGATCGGCCAGGGCCGTGCCGAACAGGGCGCCGAATGGGACCGTGCTCCAGGCCAGGCCGCGTCCGGCGGCGCTGACTCTCCCGAGCAGATGCTGCGGAGTGTAGAGCTGGCGCATCGTGAGGAGACTCACATTGGCCCACACGAGCCCGGCGAAACCCACCGCCAGGATGCTGGTAACGACCAGCAGGTTGCTCGACCAGGTCAGGCCGAACATTCCGAGGCCAAAGATCGCGAATCCGAACACGTACGTGCGGCCGATCTGGATGCGGCCGATGACTTTCGAAACGCTGATCGCTCCAATGATGCCACCGGCACCCATTCCGACGAAGAAGATCCCGAGTCGAGCCGGATCGTCCGTCCCGAGAAGCTGAGCTCCGATGAGCACGAGCGTTGCCTCGATGAAGCCGGTGACGAAGTTGGCCAGACCTCCACCAAGGGTGGTCAGGCGGATTCTGTGTTCGGACCACAGGTGCGCCCATCCTTCCCGCAGGTTTTCGAAGAAATGATCGCCGGGAATGAGGGCGCGCTTAGGAAGGCGAGACAGATACATGAACGACAAGGCCGACACGAGGAATGTCATCCCGTTGAAGGCGAACGCGACGGAGAAGCCGGCGCCCTTCACGATCAGTCCGCCGGTGAGAGGTCCGAGCAGGAAAGCGATCTGTTGAGAAAGTGAGAGGCGTCCGTTTGCTCGAGTCAAACCCAGTCCGGCAGCTATCGACGGGATGAACGCCTGCAAAGAGGCGTTGAATGAAGCGGCGAGACTTCCCGCGATGAACGCAAACGCGAAGAGACCCCATGTCGTAAATGTGCCGCCACGAACCATGATGGCAAGTGAGAAGAACGCGGCGGCTCGCGCCAACTCGTTGCTGACGATGATCCATCGCAGCCGGTATCGATCCAACAGCGTTGCGCCGACAAAACCGAAGATCAGCGTGGGGAGGTTCTCGGCAGCAGACAGGATGCCGAAGGCGAACGCCCGCTGCGAAAGCTCGGCGAGAAAGAGTGGGACCGTCAGGTACGCGACGTAGTCGCCAAACAGTGAAACTGTCTGTCCGGTCCATACGATCGAGAAGTTCCGGGCAGGCGGAACCCTCCTGTGCGTGCCTTGGCTCACGATTCACCAGCCTAGTGGCGGACCCACATACGATGCCTGGATCTGGTGAATGATGGAGGCACCTCGTACCTCGCACTTCGTGTTTCGTATCGCGGCCTCAGGTCGGTGCACGACCGCGGGCCGGCCTCTATTGGTCCCCCCCAGGGAGCGAAGCGACCGCAGGGGGGAAAGTACCGCAGCGGCTTTGCGCCGGGGTAACGGGGTTCTTCCCCAAGGGAGCGAAGCGGCCTGTTTCTCCCCAGCGAGCAAAGCGAGCGTTGGGGAAGTACGGCGAAGCCGGAAAGGAGATCGGCGAAGCCGGAAAAGGGAGGAAACTACGGCGGTCGCTTCGAGTCGGGGTAAGGAGATCAGGGCCTCAGAGAGTGCGCTTCGGGGTTCACGTTCGATGCGGTGTGACCCGGTCGAAGAGGGCGCCTCGTTCGGCTCTCGGGGATCTTCCGTGCCTGAGAAGCGCACTCCAAGGAATTGATTCGCCTATGAATCGGGCGCTCGGGTAGCCTCGGTGGCGTCATGAGCGATGTAAGCGAGATCCCCGAACAGGTCGGAGAGCTGATCGACCTGTCCAAGCAATACCTGCGGGAGCAGACCATCGAGCCGGCGAAGCGGCTCGGAAGGGTCGCGGGGATGGGTCTGGGCGCCGCGGTATTGTTCTCCATCGGGGCGCTTCTCCTTGCCGTCGCCGGAACGAGGTCGCTGATCCGCGTCCTTCCGGATGGCGACCTGTGGAGTGCGCTTGGTCTGTTCATCTCCGCCATCGTCCTTTCCGGAATCGCCGGTCTGATCATGTGGAGGGCAACGCGCTGATGGTCGAACGAGCAGACATCGAAGCAAAAGCTCGAGAGATCGAGCAGGCTCTGAACGAGACGAGAGAGAGCGTCCAGCAGAAGGGCGTCGTCATCGCCGTCGCGGTGATCGCCGTTGTCGTGCTTGCGTTCGTGATCGGCCGCCGTCGCGGAAGCCGATCGAGGGCGGTCGTGAAGGTCTACCGTTCCTGAGGTTCGAGCCGGATCTCGAGAGAGTCGCCCGGCCGGAGACGCCGCTCATACACCAACGCATCGGCGCTCGGCTTTCGTAGCCAGTTGAGCCCCAGGAGCGCCGCGCCGATCAGGAGCAGGCGAACGTCACCTGTTCGTAGACCTCGAAGAGCGCTTCTTACGGCGATGCGACCCAGTTGCATGGAGTCCAGCGTAGTTGCGAAGCCGGCATCCGTTACACTCCGGAGACTTCGCCCTGCCACCGTCGGGACCGGAATCGGAACGACGCAGGTCCACAAGGCGCGTAGAGTACGGGCATGCTCAATGACACCATGAAGAAGATCGTGATCTGGGTGATCGTCCTTGGGATGGTCCTGTCACTCGCCGTCGGGCTCGCTGCGCTGGTGTTCTCTTCGTGAAGGTCGTGCGCCGCCACCCTCGACGCGAGATCGACATTGAGGGGCCGACGACGGTGCGTGCCCTTCTCGAACACCTGGACATCGTCCCAGAGACGGTGCTGGTTATCCGCGGCAGCGACCTGCTCACCCGCGACCAACGGCTCGCGGCGGACGACACCGTGGAGTTGCGGCCTGTTATTTCGGGGGGCTGATGCGCTGTCGCGTATGCAGAGGGAACGCGGCGATCGAGGTGAGACGTCACAACGCGGCGTTCTGTCCGGACCACTTCATCGAACATGTGCGCAGGCAGGTCGGACGAACGATTCACGACTACGCGATGTTCCACGCGGACGAGCGTCTCGCGGTTGGTGTGTCGGGAGGCAAGGACAGTCTCGCGCTCTGGGATATCCTGCATCACCTCGGCTATCGGGCAGAAGGCATCTACCTCGACCTGGGCATCGGGGGCTACTCGAAGGACAGTCTGACACGAGTCCAGACCTTCGCCGAGAAACGGGATCTGATTCTGCATTCGATCGGCCTGGCGCAGCAATACGGCTTCTCGGTTCCCGATGCGGCAAAAGCGACTCGGCGCACGGCCTGCTCCGCATGCGGGCTCTCCAAGCGGTACATCCTGAACGAGGAGGCGGCGCGCCGAGGTTTCGACGTTCTGGTGATGGGACATAATCTGGATGACGAGGCTGCGACGCTGTTCTCCAACGTTCTCAACTGGAATGTGGAGTACCTGGGGCGACAGCGCCCCGTCCTCCCGGCTTCGGACGGTTTGGTCAAGAAAGTGAAGCCGTTGATTCGCGTCGCCGAACGCGAGACCGCGGCGTACGCGATTCTCTCGGGAATCGACTACGAGGTCGAGGAATGTCCAATGGTGGAAGGCAACACGGTCAATCGTCTCAAGGAATGGATGACCCTGCTCGAACAGCGCTCGCCCGGAATCACTCAGCACTTCCTTGGAGGCTTCTTCGACAGAGTCTCGGATCTCTTCGCGGTCGAGATTCCCGACCTGCATCCCTGCTCGGACTGCGGAAGGCCAACCACCGGGGAACGGTGTGCATTCTGCCGGCTTCAGGAACGAGCGATGCAATGACATTCGAAACGGGAGATCAGTGTCTGCTGGTCGACTCCAAGGGAAGGTGCTATCTGCTCATGCTTCGAGAAGGTGGTGAGTTTCACTCGCACCTTGGCGTGGTTCCGCACGCAGACCTGATCGGGGTACAGGAAGGTTCTCTGGTCTCGACGGGGAGCGGGAGGAAGTTGCTGGCCATTCGCCCACGGTTCGTGGACTACGTCCTGAAGATGCGCAGGGGGGCACAAGTCGTCTATCCGAAGGACATTGGTCCGATCCTCGTCTACGGAGATATCAGGCCCGGCAGCATCGTCGTGGAAGCAGGCACCGGATCCGGCGCTTTGACCATTGCTCTCGTACGTGCGGTCGGGCCGAGTGGACGTGTTATCAGTGTCGAACGTCGTGAAGATCACGCAACGCATGCTCGGCGCACGATCGAACGATTCTTCGGTGAGATCCCCTCGACCCTCGACCTGCGCGTCGGGGATGTCGAAACCGAAGCCGAGACCGTACACGCGGACCGGCTCGTTCTCGATCTTCCCGAACCGTGGCACATCGCTCGCGTAGGCGGCCACCTGGAGTCCGGAGGCATTTTGATCGCATACCTCCCCACCGTGCCACAGGTGCAGACACTCGTGGAAACGATGCGAGAGGTCGACTCATACGCGCTGATCGACGTCTTCGAGACGCTGCACCGCAGCTGGAAGGTCGAAGGACGATCGGTTCGTCCCGATCACCGAATGGTCGGGCACACCGGCTTCGTCGTCATTGGACGGCGTACCAACACATGAGTCATGAGTGAAGGCCCCCTGCGGGGCCTTCACTCGGACCTGTTGCGGCCGGTGATCTATGGCTCGATGAAGATGCACTCTCCTGGGCATTCTTCTGCAGATTCGATAACCATCTCATCCTGTCCTGCAGGGACAACGGCAATGCCCTGAGCCCCTTCCGCGTTGCCTTCGGACGCAGCAAAGATCTTGTCGCCCTCTTTGACATAGGCGAGTCCGTCATCCAGCAGCACGAAAACATCCGGGGCGATCTCTTCGCAGAGGCCGTCACCTGTACACAGATCTTGGTCGATCCAAACCTTCATAGCTCAGGAGCTCCTTGTGTGTTGCAGGCATGCTACCCAAATTCGTGCTCTCCACTAAGTGCAGTCTCGGCACCGCCGTATACTCCGCGCGAGCCCATGACCGACGTCGAGCAACTCAAAGCAGCCGTTGCGCATCTCGAGGCGGAGATTGCGTCCCTCAGATCGGAATCGAATCGCGTCCGCAAGCTGGAAGGCCGGCTGTCCGAGACCGAGACGCAGCTCGAGCGGGCAAGATCCCAGAACGAGCGGATGGCAGAACTGCTGGGCGAGGCGCGAGAACAACTCGCCATGCTTCGCCGCGAGATCGAGAAACTCGCAGCTCCTCCCAACCAGTTCGGAACAGTCCTGCAGGTCAACGCCGGCGGAACCGTGGACATCGTCAGTGGTGGTCACAAACTGCGTGTGACGGCTCAACCGAGTATCGAGGTCAAGCAGCTCCAACGTGGCCAGGAGGTCCTGCTGAACGAGGCGATGAATATCGTCGACGTACGGCATTTCACCGTGTCTGGCGAGGTCGTGACCGTCAAGGAGCGCCTCGAAGAGCAGCGCCTCCTCGTCCTTGCGAGAGGAGACGAAGAGCGAGTCGTGGAGATTGCAGAACCCCTCGAGGAGGAGTCCTTCCGGGCCGGCGACGCTGTACGCCTCGACACACGTACCGGACTCGTGTTCGAAAAGCTCTTGCGCCCCGAAGTCCAGGAGCTGATCCTCGAAGAGGTCCCCGACGTGACCTACGACAAGGTCGGAGGGCTCAGGGAGCAGATCGAGATGATTCGTGACGCCGTCGAGCTCCCGTACGTACACAAGGAACTCTTCGCCGACTACGGACTCGAAGCCCCGAAAGGAGTGCTGTTGTACGGGCCGCCCGGCTGTGGCAAGACACTGATCGCCAAGGCAGTCGCCAACAGTCTTGCCGAGGCGGTGGCCGCTCGTACCGGGCGCACCGATATCCGCTCACACTTCCTCAACGTGAAAGGCCCGGAACTGCTCAACAAGTACGTCGGTGAGACGGAGCGTCAGATTCGATTGATCTTCCGCAGGGCCAAGGAAAAGTCGGATCAGGGAGTCCCGGTCATCGTGTTCTTCGACGAGATGGACTCGTTGTTCCGCACCAGAGGCACCGGAGTGTCATCCGACATGGAGTCGACGGTCGTCCCTCAGTTACTCTCGGAACTCGACGGTGTGGAGAGCCTCAAGAACGTGATCGTGATCGGGGCATCGAATCGTGAGGACTTGATCGACCCCGCGATCCTTCGGCCGGGGCGTCTCGACGTGAAGATCAAGATCAACCGGCCCGACGAGACGTCCGCTCGTGAGATCTTCCGCATCTACCTCGACGGTGCTGCACCGCTGGACAGGAAAGAGCTCGAGGAAGCAGGAGGTGATCGTGAGGCGATGCTCTCCGCCATGATCGATCACACCGTCGAGCGGATGTATGCGCAGGACGACACCAACAAGTTCCTCGAGGTCACATACGCGAACGGTGATCGGGAACTGCTCTACTTCAAGGACTTCTCCAGCGGCGCGATGATCCAGAACATCGTCAGCCGGGCCAAGAAGGAGGCGATCAAACGCGAGATCGCCGGAGGGCCGAGAGGGCTGCGGACGACCGATCTGCTGAGCGCGATCGCGAGCGAATTCGCCGAACACGAAGGCCTTCCCAACACGACGAATCCGGACGACTGGGCGAAAGTCTCCGGCAGGAAAGGGGAGCGCATCGTGTACGTCCGGACGCTGATGCGAGGTGAAGACAAGTCGAAGAAGATCGAGGCCGTCACGACCGGTCAGTACCTGTGAGGAGATCCGAGATGCTCGTTGCGCCCTCCCAGTCATTCCTGGTTTCCTAGCCGATGGCCATTCCGAAGGTGCTCGGTACCGAGACCGAATTCGGAATCACGATTCGTCACCGGGCGGACTTCGACCCCGTGCTCGCCTCGGGACTCGTCGTCAACGGCTCTTCGGACGGATTACGAGTGCGGTGGTCCCTCGCCGAGGAGTCTCCCGGGCGCGACGCGCGGGGACGATCGTTCGGTACGGGCGTCGCGCTCGATGCGGAGACCCTCAACGTCCTGCTTCCCAACGGAGCGCGGATGTACGTCGATCATGCCCACCCTGAGTACTCGACGCCCGAATGTCTGGACGCCCGCGAAGCGGCCCTGCACGACAAGGTGGGGGAACTCGCCATGGCACGCGCGGCGAAGGAGGTGCAACGGATCCTCGCGCCAGGGGAGACGATCTCCATCTACAAGAACAACAGCGACGGCAAAGGCAATTCATACGGGGCTCACGAGAACTATCTCGTGTCGAGAGTCCTACCGTTCAACGACATCGTCCGTCACCTGACAACGTTCCTGGTCACCCGCCAGGTCTTCACCGGTTCGGGGAAAGTCGGGGCGGAGAACGGGCGGACCCCGGTCGACTTTCAGATCAGTCAGCGAGCCGACTTCTTCGAAGAGCGGGTCGGATTGGAAACGACACTGCGACGCCCCATCATCAACACAAGAGACGAACCGCACGGCGACCCCGAGCGGTTCCGCAGGTTGCACGTCATCATTGGGGACGCCACGCGCTCCGAGATTCAAACCTATCTGAAACTCGGAACGACGTCACTTCTTCTGGCGGCAATCGAGGACGAGGCCCTTCCCGACGATCTCGAACTTCTCGATCCCGTGGCAGCGACTTGGCAGGTGAGCCACGACATCGGTTTGGGTCGGTCTCTACGGCTCGCGAGCGGCGGTTCCGCCACCGCGCTCGAGTTGCAGTGGCAATACCTCGATTGGCTCTCGAAGTACGCGGAGGCATCATCGGCCGACGAGGTGAGTCGCGACGTCTTGGTGCACTGGGAGGACGTCCTCCATGACCTCGAAGCGGATCCGATGAGCACCGCCGACCGTCTCGATTGGACCGCAAAACTGAGGATCATGCGGGCATACAGAGATCGGGAGCACATCGACTGGGGCCATTCGCGCCTGAAAGCGCTCGACCTCCAATACCACGACGTCGACCCAAGCCGGGGATTGTATGACCGTTTCGTCGAGAGGGGTTCGATTCGGCGTCTTTTCGCCGACACCGAAGTGGCCGATGCGCTGCACCATCCCCCCAGGGGTACGAGAGCGTATTTCCGGGGTCGCTGCGTCAGTGAACATGGCGATGCGTTGGTGGCCGCGAACTGGGATTCGCTCGTGTTCGATACGGGCGAATCCACATTCAAGAGGGTGCCTATGATGGATCCGCTACGAGGAACGGCGGAACGAGTAGGTGCACTCCTCGATACATCATCGAGCGCTGCCGATCTCCTCGAAGTGCTAGGAGGTGACTGAATGAAAGAGAACATCCGAAAGCCCCGCCGGAAGCAGGAGGCCGCCGAAGACACCGATGTCGCCTTCACTCCCGAGGTGCACACCGAAGAGATCGACGGTCTACTCGATGAGATCGACGAGGTCCTCGAAGAGAACGCTGAAGAGTTCGTCAAGAACTACGTCCAGAAGGGCGGAGAATGAGAGACGAGTTCGGAAAGGGTGTGAGCTTCACCGACCTCCTCGCCTCCCTCGAGATGACGCCGAAGTGGGAGATTCCGGCGACGGAGCACTCTGCACTCGACGCTCCCGTGGCCACGACCGTCCTCGCTCTGCGGTACGGCGACGGTGTGGCGATGCTCGGAGATCGCCAGGCTACGGAGGGACACTTCGTTGCCCACCGCAGAATCCAGAAGGTCTTCCAGGCCGACCATTTCTCCGCCGTTGCGATCTCTGGCACCGCCGGTATTGCCGTCGACCTCGTCCGTCTCTTCCAAACCGAGCTGGAGCACTACGAGAAGCTGGAGGGCACACGCCTCAGCCTCGACGGCAAGGCAACCTACCTGAGTCGAATGGTCCGCCAGCAGCTCCCTTTGGTGTTCCAGGGCCTTGTCGTCGTTCCGCTCTTCTGTGGATACGACGAAGAAGAGCGTACCGGACGTCTCTACACATTCGATGTGATCGGCGGCCGGTACGAAGAGCACGAATACGGAGCCACCGGCTCGGGCTCTCGCGATGCGAAGGGGTACCTGCGATCCGCGTACCGGGCCGATCTCGACGAATCGGATGCGTTGGACATCGGAATGCGCGCACTGGTCACTGCCTCTCAAGAGGACACGGCGACCGGCGGACCCGACCTCGCTCGCGGCATCCTTCCGAATGTCGTGACCGTCACGGCGGACGGGTTCATCGAGGTCGAATCGGACCAGGTTGCAGCCCTGGCCTCCGCAGCACTGGGAGACATCCGATGACGGTTCCGTTCTACGTGCCTCCGGAGCAACTCGTCAAGGATCGAGCCGAGTTCGCCCGCAAAGGCATCGCTCGGGGCCGATCGATCGTCGCTGCCGAGTACGACCTGGGAGTGCTGCTGCTCGCAGAGAATCCGAGCGCCACGCTTCACAAGATCAGTGAGATCTACGACCGTGTTGCTTTCGCCGGTGTGGGCAAGTACAACGAATTCGAGGCGCTGCGCGTCGCGGGAACTCGCCATGCGGACCTGAGAGGGTATCTGTACAGCAGGTCGGATGTGAACGCAAAGGGCCTTGCGAACGCTTTCTCCCAAACGCTCGGCAACATCTTCACACACGAGATGAAGCCATATGAGGTCGAGATCCTCATTGCAGAGCTGGGTGTCAACAGTCATCCAAACCATCTGTACCGGGTGACCTACGACGGCACACTGTCGGACGAAGGTCGGTACTGTGCCATTGGCGGGCAGGCGGACGCGCTGAGCGAGATCCTGGAAGCGAGAGGCCAGAAGATCGGGTCGCTCGCCGAGACGATCACCGCGCTCGCAGCAGCGTTCTCAGAAGTCCTCGACAGAGAGGTCGACGGATGGGAAGCGGCGGTCCTGGATTCGACAGGAGGCCGGCGAACGTTTCGCAGGCTATCGCATGCCGAGGTCGACGAGATTCTAGGCGCCTCCGACTGAGCTTCTGCCCGCGAGCGATGCCGGTGCGTGGATCGAGGTGGCTCACTTCGTTCACCGTACCTGGTGCTTCGGCCGATTCGAGCGGTGGACGTGACATCTGACCTGTGGGAAGTTGTGATGGGAGGCCCGAGGAGTTCGCGGTCGGCGGTGGGGTGGATGGGATCGCTGTGGACACAGCGCAACGGCCTCGCGTGAATCGGGGGTCCGAATCGGTGGCCGGTCACCGGTCGGTACCTATCGGTTCGAAGCCCGTGGGCGCGTGCCATGCCTTGCTCGGCGGGCTCCCGCCCACGGGGTCTACGCTGAAGCGATGAAGCGTCGCATCTACGGGCTCGAAAGCGAATACGGTGTGACGTGCACGCTGCGTGGCCAGCGAAGGTTGAGTCCGGACGAGGCCGCGAGGTATCTGTTTCGCCGGGTCGTGAGTTGGGGTCGATCGTCGAATGTCTTTCTCGAGAATGGTGCCCGTCTCTATCTGGACGTGGGCAGTCACCCCGAGTACGCGACCCCCGAATGTGACGATCTTTCCGCCCTGATTGCCACCGACAAGGCAGGCGAGCGGATTCTGCAGAACTTGGCCGTGGAAGCTCAGAACCGCCTGGGCGAGGAAGGGATCAGCGGCGAGATCTTTCTCTTCAAGAACAACACGGACTCGGCGGGCAACTCCTACGGGTGCCATGAGAACTACCTGATACGGCGCAGCACCGACTTCCCGACCGTGCTGGGCGCGCTGCTTCCGTTTCTCGTCACCAGGCAGATCTTTGCCGGCGCCGGCAAGTTGCTGCGAACTACCAGGGGAGTCCGGTTCACGATGTCTCAGCGTGCCGAACACATCTGGGAGGGAGTGTCATCTGCCACGACCCGCAGCCGACCAATCGTGAACACGAGGGACGAACCCCACGCAGATGCTGCGCTCTACCGGAGACTGCACGTCATCGCCGGCGACTCCAACATGTCCGAGATCGCCGGCTATGCGAAGGTCGGAGTGGTTGGCGCACTCCTTCAGATGCTCGAAGAAGGACACGAGTTCCGCGCGCTCGATCTCGAGAATCCGATCCGTGCGATCCGCGAGATCAGTTCCGACCCAACGTGCCGACGGCGGGTCCGGCTTGCGAACGGTCGAGAGCTCTCCGCCCTCGACATCCAGTGGGAGTACCTGGACAAGGCCACACAGTACGCGAGAGCCCATGGTTTTCCTCCGGTCATCGATCGGGCAGTTCGGATGTGGGAAGGGATGCTCGCCGGCATCGAGAAGGATCCGATGACGCTCGCGAGCCAGGTCGATTGGGTTGCCAAGTGGCAACTCATCGAGGCATACCGAGCTCGGCACGATCTCGCCTTGTCAGATCCACGGCTGGCCATGATGGACCTCTCGTACCACGACATCAATCCAGCTCGCGGGTTGTACAACCTGCTGGTCCGGCGAGGCAAGATCGAACGCGTGGTCGATGACGCGGCGATCGCCCAGGCGATGACGAAAGCCCCTGCGACCACGCGAGCTCGTCTGCGGGGAGAGTTCATCCGCGCAGCGAAGGCCGCCGGCCGGGACTTCACCGTGGACTGGGTCCATCTGAAGGTCAACGATCAGGCGCAGCGAACGGTTCTCTGCAAAGACCCGTTCGTGCACACCGATCCTCGTGTTGACCGGCTCATCGCGGGGTTGTAGAGCGGTGCATCCTCAGGATCGTGACGTGACGTGGCTCGAGTTTCGAGCACGACACGTTGGAGATGATGACGGGTTGCCGTCAGGTTGGCGTTCTCGGGACTCGAGTCAGCGGCCTGTTGCGGTGTGACCTCGACTCGGGGTTTTCATGTGGTCGACGTCAAACGAGGCAAGTGGCGACGTTCGTCGAGATGCGTGCCGTGCGTTGCCCGGCGAACTCAGGTGCCAAGGGCCTGGTACGGCGAGCGTACGGGGCCTACAGTTGCTACCGCATGCGACGTGTGCTCGAACGGCTTCTCAACCTTCTCGCCTTCCTGCTCACGGCCGACCGACCGGTCACGGCCGAGGAGATACGCATCACCGTGGCCGGGTATGCGCAGGACTCGGACGACGCGTTCCACCGGATGTTCGAACGTGACAAGGACCTTCTGCGTCGAATGGGAATCCCGATCGAACTTCGCCCGACGGACGGGTGGGAGGTCGAATACGGCTACGTCCTCCGGCCCGACGCATATCAGCTGCCGGACCCCGATCTCTCCGACGAGGAGCGAGCCGCCCTCTGGCTCGCTGCGCAAGTCGTACGATTGGGCGGTCAGCCGGCAGGACCGGAAGCCCTCATGAAGCTCGGCGGGCTGGCGATGAGCGGAGGTGGAGAGCCGCTTGCAGCGGAACTCGGCTTGGGTGCCGAGGTCCTCTCTGCAGCGTATCTGGCCGCAACGGAACGCCGCATGCTCTCGTTCACGTACCGGAGTCGACGTCGGAATGTCCAACCCATGGGGATCCTGCACCAGCGGGGACACTGGTATCTGATCGCCAGAGACCGTGAGGAGATGCGGGCCTACCGGATCGACCGGGCATCGAAGTTCGCCGTGGGGGATTCTCCCAGGGCGTTCACGCGACCGCCAGGCTTCAGTCTGCGAGATGCTCTTCCCGTGGAACCGTGGGCCACAGGGGAGGAGGACATCCTCGCCAAGGTGGTGTTCGACGCGGACACCGCATGGTGGGCGAAGAGGCAACTCGGTGCCGAGGCGATCGAGCGGCCCGATGGGTATCTGGAGGCCGAACTGAGGGTGGCGAATCCGGACGCCTTCATCGGTTGGATACTGAGCTTTGAGGACAAGGCAGAGATCTTGGAGCCCCCACAGCTCCGGCAGGCGCTGATCGATCGAGTTCGAGGGCGATCGTGAGCAAGACAAAGCACCGGCTGACGCAGATCCTGTCGATGCTTCCCTGGGTGATCGCCAATCCTGGAGCCACCGTGCAGGAGGTCTGCGATCGTTTCGGTTACACGCGTAGCAAGCTCATCGAGGACCTGAACCTCGTATTCGTCTGCGGGCTTCCGGGGTACGGACCCGGCGACTTGATGGTCGCCTACGTGGATGAAGACGAAGTCGTCGTCGACATGGCCGACTACTTCTCCCATTCGCTCCGTCTCAGCGCCTCGGAGGCGCTTGCACTTCTTGCAGCGGCCAAGACCCTCATCGCGACAGACCAGGCGCCACCTGCGCTGCGGAGCGCCGTCGACAAGCTCACGACAGCGCTCGATATCGCGTCCGATGAAACGCTCGCCATCGAGATCGAGGGAGAATCGGGGCTCGTGACCATGCTGCGCGATGCGGCCGGAGAGGGACGCGTGATCGATATGACCTACACGTCACTGAACAAGGGCAAGACAACGCGACGTCTGGTCGAACCATGGTCGGTCTTCACGACGATGGGGAACTGGTATCTGTCGGCCTTCTGTCGGTCCGCGGGGGCCGAACGAGTATTCCGTGTCGACCGTATCCGATCCGCCATCCCGACCGAGGATCGCTTCGTCCCAAACCCCGAACCGCCGCCTCCGGTGCTGCGCTACACGCCTTCGGAGGACGATGTGCGGGCAACGATTCGTCTTGAACCGCGCGCTGCGTGGGTCGCCGACTATTACCCGGTCGACATCGTTTCCACAGACCCTTTCGTGATCCGCTTCTCGGCATCCGATCCAAGCGTCGCCGCCAGGCTCCTCGTGCGGCTCGGCCAAGATGCCGTCCTGCTCGAAGGAGCCGAGACAGCGGCAGCGACCGCTTCCTTGCGCCACAGGGTGCTCTCCCGCTACGGGGTGACCATTTCGGAATAGTCACTTCAGGGCGTGTTCGCGAAGGCCGATACACGGGACATGAACGGTGAGCGGAGCGCCGAATGACCACTATCAAGACGACGTGTGAGCACTGCGGGGACATTGAACTGCACCCGGATGACCTCGCCCTCGAGCTGGATCCGACCGAAGATTCGGGCAGCTACCTCTTCACGTGCCCGGCGTGCGGAAACCTTCAACGCCGACCGGCGAATCCCCGAGTCGTGAACGTGCTCCTCGCTACCGGTGTCACGTATGACGTAGTCGTTCCCGAACCCGGGCCGATCACCACCGAGGAAATCGACCGGTTCGTGCGCGCACTCGACAGGGAAGAGGATCTCTGGAGGATGCTTCCCTCGTCGTAGGAACCCGGCGAGTACTGCGAAACGCCAATCCCCCTACCCCGGCCCAAAGCCACTGCGGTACCTTCCCCCCTGCGGTCGCTTCGCTCCCTGGGCAAGAGCCCCCCTACCCCAGCGCAAAGCCGCTGCGGTACCTTCCCCCCTGCGGTCGCTTCGCTCCCTGGGGGGGACCAATAGACGCTTGCCCCGCGGTCCTGCACTGCTGCCACGTCGCGATAGGAAGCACGAAATACGAAGCACCAAATGCCGCATACGAAATACGATGGGCAAAGCGAGTCCTAACATGGGAATGCCGTGTTTTTCGATGTCAGCCCCACCGAACTCCTTTTCATCTTCCTTGTTGCACTCGTCGTGTTCGGTCCGCGGCGCCTGCCGGAAATGGCGAAGAAGATCGCCTCGCTGGTCCGCGAGATCCAATCAACGGCCGGGGACCTCCAGCGGGGCCTCGAAAAAGAAGTGAAAGACTTGGCGGCACCGCTCAAAGATCTGGCAGAGCCTCTGAAGGAACTCTCACAGCCGGTCAGGGACCTCACCAAGCCGCTGAAGGACCTCACCAAGCCGCTGGAGGACCTCACCAAGCCGCTGGAGGACCTCACCAAGCCGCTGGAGGACCTCGCCACCAAGCCGGTGAACGACTCGAGGGACGAAGACGCGACGGGGGACGCTTCACCCGCGCAGGAGGACAGCGACGTCGCGTCGAACGATCGGCCTGCGGATGAGTAAGGACCGTCCACGCCCTGTTCTCGAGCACCTCGAAGAGCTGCGATGGCGCCTCGTGAAGAGTGCGATCGCGCTGACGGTCGGGGCCGTCGTGGCATTCCTGTTTCGTGAGCAGCTGTTCGACGTCCTCGCCAAACCGTACCGGCTTGCTCTCCCAGGGCAGGACCTCAATCAGTTCCAGGTGACCGAGGGCTTTTCGATCGCAATGCGACTCTCTCTCTTCGGGGGGGCTTTCCTCGCCAGCCCTGTCCTCTTCTACCAATTATGGGCATTCGTGAATCCTGCACTCACGAAGAAGGAGAGGAAGTGGACGATTCCGATCGTGACCGCTCTCGTGGTCCTGTTCAGCGGCGGCGCTGCATTCGGCTATTACATTCTCCCCAGAGGCCTCGTGTTCCTTCTCGGTATTCAGCCCGGGCTCACGTCGGTGATCGGGGCTTCGGACTATTTTGGCCTCACGCTGCGGTTTCTTCTGATATTCGGCGTCGCGTTCGAGTTCCCGGTGTTCCTGTTCGCAGCGGCCGCCGTTGGAGTAGTGAACTCAACACAACTGAAGAAGGGCCGTCGGTGGGCCGTGCTCATCATCGTGATAGTGGGTGCCGTCGTCACCCCGACGGGCGATCCGCTGACGCTGACCGCTCTGTCAGTGCCCCTCTACGTGCTCTATGAAGCAACGATCTGGCTGGTGAAGTTGGCGCTGCATAAATGATCGGGTTCGACCTCGATTTTGAACCGGACGCGTTCCAGCTCGAGGCTGCGGATGCGATCAGGTCGGGAGCATGCGTGGTCGTGACCGCCCCGACGGGCTCCGGGAAGACCCTCGTGGCCGAAGTCGCGATTCGTGAGGCCATGTCCCGTGGCAAGAAGGCTTTCTACACCACACCGCTCAAAGCATTGTCGAACCAGAAGTTCAACGACTTGCGCGGGCAGTTTCCTGATGTCGGGCTCTTGACCGGAGACAACACCATCAACGGTGACGCCCCCCTGGTCGTGATGACGACAGAGGTCATCCGGAACATGATCTATGCGGGATCGGCGGCTCTCGCGGGTCTCGAAGTCGTCATCCTCGACGAGGTCCACTATTTGGGGGACCGGTTTCGTGGCCAGGTGTGGGAGGAGATCATCGTCCACGCTCCGGCAGGCACCCAGCTGGTATGCCTCTCCGCGACCGTGTCCAACGCCGACGAGTTCACGGCATGGGTCCGCAGTCGGAGGGGGAGCACGAGGCTCATACAGGCGGAACGGCGTCCCGTCCCACTGGTCAATCTCTACGCGGTGAAAGATCGATGGAACGACGAGGTCTTCATGGACGAAATGCTCAGGAAACACCGAGCGAACCAGTCCATCGAGTCACGCATCAGCGGAAGGAATGCCCGCCGCTACGGGACGCCGCGGCGAACCGAAACCGTGTCGGCCCTGGCCGCCAAGGGAATGCTTCCCGTCATCTACTTCATCTTCTCGAGGGCAGGCTGCAACGACGCCGCCGCAAGGCTCCTCTCGTCCGGCGCGAGATTCACCGATGCGGCGGAACGCGAGACCATCCGTAGAGTCGCCGAAGAAAGGACGGCCCATCTCGATCCCGGTGACCTCACCGTCCTCGAATATGACGGGTGGTTGACGGGCCTGCAGGCAGGGATCGCTCCCCACCACGCAGGGATGGTGCCGGCATTCAAAGAAACCGTCGAGGACCTCTTCGCCCGTGGCCTGATCAAGGTCGTCTTCGCCACCGAGACACTGTCGCTTGGCATCAACATGCCGGCTCGGAGCGTCGTTCTCGAAAGCCTCAGTCGATTCACGGGAGAAACCCACGAACTGCTCAGGGCCGGCGACTACACGCAGTTGACCGGCAGGGCAGGGCGCCGTGGAATCGACGAAGTCGGATACGGCGTCGTCCTGCACTCACGATTCGTGCCTTTCTCACAAGTTGCCAAACTCGCCGCCGCCGGGTCCCATTCGCTGCAATCGAGTTTCCGCCCCACCTACAACATGGCCGTAAACCTGGTCGCAAACTACTCCCGTGAGCGGGCGCGGAAGCTACTGAACGCATCATTCGGCCAGTTTCAAGCGTCGAAGGGAATACGCAAGAAGGCCCGATCCCTCGAACGTCGAGAAGCTGAGCTTGCGTCATTGAGGAAAGCGGCGTCGTGCGACCGGGGGGACATCGCAGAATACCGGGAACTCCTCAACGTCTCTGCCACCCGGGAATCGTCCGCCATGGGCGGGCTGTGTCGCGGGCGAGTGATCGAACTCGTGTCGGGAGGCAAAGCGGGTCGATACGTCGTGGTGAAACGCCGGCGAGGCAAGAGAGTCGAAGTCATCGTGTTCTCGACACGAGGCAAAGTCGTCCGGCTGCGTCCGAAGGACGTGGGTTCCGATGCCATGGCGCTGGGCTCCATCGTCATGACGAATTCCTCGCGGATCGGGGACCCGAAGTTCCGAGCGCGGGTGGCGCGACAACTTCGAGCGTTTCGGGGTCGCCCCGAGCCCCTGAGCAACGAAGAACCGGCACCCGAACACCCGGTCGCCGCGTGTCCCGACAGAGATGAACATCTGCAGGCGCTCGAACGGGCACTTCGTTTGCAGCGCGAGAACCGGCAACTCGGTAGAGACCTGGAGATGGCGCAGGTGGGCCTGGTCCAAGAACTCGAACAGATACTCGACCTGCTCGAGACTCGCGGCTACGTGGACGGCTGGACCCTGACGCCACGCGGTGAACGCCTTCGGGTGATCTACAGCGAACTCGATCTGCTCATCTCCGAAGCCGTCCAAGAGGGACTCTTCGATGCCCTCAGTCCTGCCGAGGTGGCCGCGTTGGTCTCGCTGGCCGTCTACGAGCCGAGAAGGGACGAAAGGGGCATACAAGGGTGGCCATCCGAGGCAGTTCGCGCGAGGAGCGCCCAGTTCATGGCACTCTGGGAGGAACTCGTCGAGGATGAACGAGGCAGGGGGCTCGCAGAGACTCGTCGACCGGACCCGGGATTCGCTTCGCTTGCGTATCGTTGGACGACAGGAGAGGACCTGAGCGAAGTACTCGGCACACGGGAGGCAGGTGACTTCGTTCGAACGTCGAGACAGCTTCTCGACGTGATGCGGCAGATGCGTGAGGCGGCTCCACAGCTCGCAGCAGCGTTGGGAACGGCGATTCGGGGTATCGATCGCGGCGTCGTCGCGGCAGTACGGTGACGAGGGAAGGCAACATGGAGGAATGGCTCGTCTTGGTGAACCCGAAAGCCGGATACCGGAGCCACGCGGAAGCGCGCACGAGGGAGGCGCTTCGTCGCGGTGGAGTCAAGGCAACAGTCCGTGTACCGACCACCGTGAAGGCGATGCGAGACGCGGTCGACATGGGTGCTCGCGAGGGCAGGAGGCGATTTGTCGCGGTTGGAGGCGATGGAACCATCAATGTCGTCGTCGATCAACTGTTGCAGCACGAATGGAACGAGCCCCCGGTCGTGGGGCTGCTCCCCTCCGGATCCGGCTCGGATCTCGCCCGGACATTCGACATCGCACAGAACATCGAAGAGGCCGCAACGACGTTGCACGGCGACGCTCACAAGAGGGTCGACGTGGGTGTCCTCGAGGGCAACTGGGGGAGTCGGTACTTCATCAACGTGGCAGAAGCCGGACTCACCGCGGCGGTGCTGCACCGTGCCCTGACCTTGCCACGATGGTTGGGCTCGAGCAAGTATCACCTGGCATTGGCGCTGACCTTCCCACGCATTCGGCTGGTCGAGATGACTCTCCAGGCAGGTGACATGGAATTCTCGGGGACATCTCTCCTCGCCGTGTTCGCCAATGCCCGGTATTTCGCAGGGGGCTGGCACATCGCGCCTCACGCGTCGACTTCCGACGGCCTGTTCGACATCCAGGTGTTCACGGCCTCCAAGAAGGATGTTCCCCGGCTTTGGTGGCTCGCCAAGAGCGGGTCCCACATCGACGAGCCGCAGATTCGCACGGTTGTTGCCGACTCATTCAGCCTGAGTGTGTCGGCGCCGTGGCCGGTGGAGGCCGACGGCGAGTACTTCGGGGAAGGCTCGATGCGGGGGCGCATCCGTCGAGGGGCGGTGTTGCTGAAGACGGCCCATCCCTGAAACTCGCCACGAGGAACGAGAGAGCGAAGATGGCCGCCTTCCGGCCGGCTGTTCAAGTCGCTGATCTACGGTCTCACGAGAGAGGAGAGACGCTACTGTCAGATCGAGCTCCAGGCGGGGGTTTGTGGGTATACTCTCGCCGCCTCATACGAGAGAGAGAGGACCAGTGGCCCCCAACGATGACAACGTCGAGGTCGATCTCGAAGACGCAGTCACCGAGGAACTCGAATCCGACGACATCGACGTCCCCGGCGATGATCTCGACAAAATCGAGCTGGACGAAGGTTTCGGAGATGGAGATCTCAATCCCAGCGCTGAGGACGACGGGGACGACAAGGCGGCGGAAGAGGCCGCCGAGGCCCTGGAAGAACTCGAAGCCGAGGAACTGGAGTTGCTCGAAGACGAGGCCGCGGAGACACTGCTTGTCGACGAGGCCGCCGAACTTCGCGCGATCCGGCGTGCAGAACTCACCCTCGACGCCGACGCGGAGGAGATTCGGGGAGACGAATTCGTTTGCTCTTCCTGCTTCCTCGTCAAGCGGATCAGCCAGCTTGCAGACAAGCGGAAGCTGATCTGCAAAGACTGTGCCGGCTGACCCCGCGCAGGTGACGGTCGTCCTTCCGACGTTCAACGAACGCGAGAATCTCGAACCGATCGTCAGGGACGTGACGCGACACGGGTATCGTGTCTTGGTGGTCGATGATGCCTCGCCCGATGGCACGGGCGAACTGGCGGACGATCTTGCAAAGGAGATCCCTTCGGTCAGCGTTCTCCACCGGACGCAGAAGGCGGGTCTGGGCCCTGCCTACGCTGCCGGGTTTCGGCATGCGTTCTCAGACGGCGCCCGGATCATCTGCGAGATGGATGCCGACTTCTCCCACGACCCGGCGGCGCTTCCCTCGCTCGTGGAGGCAGTGGACCTTGGCGCGGAGCTCGCAATCGGCAGCCGGTATGTCGAGGGGGGCGCCACTCCGGATTGGCCTCTGCATCGGCGCTTGCTGTCCAAGGGCGGGAACTGGTATGCGAGACGCATGCTCGCCCTCCCGATTGGTGATGCCACGGCGGGATTTCGCGCGTATCGGGCCGAAGAACTGATGAGCCTCGAGGCCGAGACCTGTCTGGCCTCCGGATACGCTTTCCAGGTGGAAATGACCCTGCGAGCCGTGGATCAGGGCCTCCGAATCGTGGAGGTGCCGATTACGTTCAGAGACCGTCGCGAGGGCACGTCGAAGATGGGAGCCAAGATCGTGGTCGAGGCCATGTGGCTCGTCACAAAATGGGGTGTTCGGAGGAGGGTCGCAGGGAGATGACCGATGTGGCGGTGAGAGCATGGCGTGATACCTCCGATGATCTCGCAGACCCGATGCGGCCGTATCGGGGTCTCAAACAGGAGATGGTGAGCCTGCGTCCCATTCGGACACCCGCGGACGGCATCCATCGATCTGCTCTTCACCCAACCGGACCCGAGAGGGGTCGGTGTGGGAAGAGTCATACTGGACACCGCCCTCGCCGACCTTCGAGCCCGCCGTATCCACAGATTCGGCGTCGCCATGCTGCGGGCCACCGTCTGGCCAAGAGCTTCTTCGAAGCCCACGAGTTCAAGGTTCGAGCGATCATCATGCACTATGAAGACCTCTGATCGAGCACCGATTCCGGGCGTCGGCGTCGTCATCGTGCACGAAGGAAAACTCCTGCTGATCCGGAGAGGTCATGGGGCGAACAAAGGCCTCTGGGCGGTACCGGGCGGAAAAGTCGAGTTTGGAGAGACACGCGAGGTCGCCGCCGCACGAGAGGCACGAGAGGAGACAGGTCTCGAGATCGCCGTCGGAGAGGTGGTATGGGCAGGCGACGCAATTGGACCCGGGGATCCACCCGCGTGGCATTTCACGCTCGTCGACTTCGCCGCGACGGTGGTCCGTGGAACATTGTGCGCGGGCGATGATGCAGCCGAGATCGAGTGGGTGCCGCTGAACGACGTGCTGAAGCGGCCCGTTACACCGACCATGGTCGACCTGATGAAGGTCCTCGTCGGCTCGAGGGAGTCCCGCCCGTTCAGAAAGATCTGAGCACGAGGCCCGCACGCGGTTTGGGAATGAAGAGCGTCGTCTTCCGGGGGAAACGAAGCCCCTGAGCCGCTGCGTCCGAGACTGCTTTCTCCGGCACCGCAGCCATGAGGAGAACCGCACCGTCAGGAGCACCCGCGAGCTCACCGATGAGCCTCTCGGGATCCGGATGGAACACGGCGTCGTCCTCCCCGACACCGCACCGCGGATAGAGCAGCTCTCGCGCCACGGCAGTGCTGGCGCTTCTCCATGGGACGGGAAGATCCTGAAGCGGGCCCGCCTTCGGAACGAGAAGTCTCGATCCGCCGACGGTGATCATCGTGATGGAACCGGGCACCGTCGGCGGTATCGACAAGACGGGCTGTACGTGTACGTCGAAGATGTCGCCGATGTCCCCGATGGCGAGAGTCGGGAAGAACCTGTGGATGGGACGTATCTGCAGTCCGCTGCCCTCCGCCGGTGCCACGAAAGCCATGATTGCGTCCCATCCACCCCGGCCTTCGCGCGAAGCCTGGTATTCGAGTGCCGCGGTAAACCGATGATGACCGTCCGCGATGGCCAGGGGATGCGCGTCGACGGCTTCGGCGATCGCGGCAGACTCCCTTTCGAGGTCATACAAAGCATGGTGGACGCCCTCGGCCTCAAACGCGAAACGAGGAGGCCCTTCCGGTTCGAGCAGCGCAGGAAGCCCGGGTGCGGGGGAGAGGGTGATGATCAGATCCAGATTCGACCGGGTTGCCCTCAGAAGCTCCAAGCGGTCGACTCCCGTGTGTGCCATCGTCTCCTCGTGGCCGAGGATCCGAGCGCCGATCGGCTCGAGACCCAGGGCGCCGATCACTCCACGTGCCTCGTGTTCAATGCCCTGATGCGAGCGGTAGCGCATCGTGTAGAGGTAGAAGCGAGGATCCGCGTCGACCTGAAGCGTTCCGTTCCCCAGCCAGGATTTGAGAAGGCGTGCGGAATCCTGATACGTTTCCGGGAGAAGAAGCCTGACCATGTTGTGGGGCGAGGAGTCACGCAACGTGGCGGCGTCATCGATCATGTCGTACGGTGGGCTGGTGGACGCCGCGACATCGGCTGTGAACGTGGTTCCTCGGAAAGGTCTGAACATGACGAGAGTTGTAGTCGGTGCGGAGCGGTTCGGCAACGTCCTGTGCGATCTCAACGGCGTCCTGGACCGGGGCACCGAGGCGATCCCCGGAGCAGGGGACGCGCTGCGCCGTCTCGACGAGGCAGGGTTCTCCATCGTCTTCGTCACGAACAACTCGACGGGAACATGCGCCGACGTCGCCGAGACGATCGCCCGCCTCAACGGCTACCCGGCCTCACCGGACCAGGTCATCACCTCGGCCGTGGCCGCTGCCGCACTTCTCGCACCCGATCGGCCGGCCTCCATGGTGGTCGGCGGAGAGGGAATCCTATCGGCGCTGAGTGAGCGCGAGATCTCCATCGTCGTCGACCCCTCCGTCGCCGAAGCCGTGGTCGTGGGACTCGACGTCGACTTCACCTATCAAAGCCTCGACATGGCGGCGTCTGCGATCCGCAAGGGAGCCCGCTTCATTGCCACCAACACCGATGTCACCTTTCCCGGACCGGGTGATCTCCACGCCGGCGCAGGTGCGATAGTCGCTGCGATTGCAGCGGCATCCGGACGAACGCCGACGGTCGCCGGCAAACCTCACTCTGCGATACGGGCATTGGTCAAACAGCGACTCGTTCCCGGTCCTGTGTGGGTGGTGGGGGATCGTCCCGAGACCGATCTGGCCATGGCGAAGGCCGAGAACTGGAACGCTGCCCTGGTCCTGACGGGCGTCGTCTCGGACCCGGGCGAAGTTCCATCCGGCCTGGAACCGGACCTCGTCAACGCCTCTCTTTCCGAGTTCGCAGATGTCCTCACGAGCGACCGGCTCAGCGGCGAGCGGCGATCCGACCCCGGCGGACCCGTCTGAGCAGTGTCGGTCGCATCAGGGTTGCGACGGCGACACCGAAGAGGAATCCGCCGACGTGAGCCTGCCACGCGATGCCCGTCGCCCCGACGAAGAACTGCCCGACGAACCAGAAGACCAGAAAGATCGACGCAGGGAGCGCAATCGGAAGGAAGAAGAGGATCGGGAATACGGACACAACTCGAGCTCTGGGGTAGAGAACGAGATAGGCACCCATCACGCCGGCGATTGCGCCCGATGCGCCGATCAAAGGGGTGAGCGCGCTCGGGTTGGAGGCGACGAAGGCCGCTGTCGCAGCCACTCCCGAGGTCAGATAGAAGAGCACATACCCAGGCTTGCCGAAAGCATCTTCCACGTTGTTACCGAAGATCCACAGTACCCAGAGGTTACCGATGAGATGCCACGGAGTCGCGTGCAGGAACATGGACACGAAGACGCTCCCCCACAGGTTCTTGTCCGGATAGAGAGGTGGAGGCCGAGGAATCGGCGAGCAGCCCGAGAGATCACCCTGGTCGAGAAGTCGGGCCGAAGAGAGTTCGCATGGAATCGCGGCGTGGTGGACATCGAACTCCAGGGCGGCACGTTCACCGTGGGGCTGAACGAAGAAGAAGACGAACGCTGCCGCGGCGATGATCAGCCAAGTGATGACAGGGCGGGAGATGCCTGGATTCGCGTCCCGAATGGGAATCAAATGACTCCTCCTGTCGGAGTGAGATGTGATAATGGCGTGGATGGATGATACGCAAGTCGCCGAGATGCTCGAGAAGCTCGCCGGTATGAATCCGGCCGATGCTGCGGAAACGGCCGAAAGGCTGGCCGAGATGCTCGCGGATCGGCTCGAAGAGAGAGCGGAGGACACGGCCTGACCAGGCGCAGGCTCGATATCGAGCTCGTTCGCAGAGGGATGGTTGCGAGCCGCAGGGAAGCGCAGGCCGCCATCGAATCGCGAAGAGTGACGGTTGGAGGAGTGCCGACCCCAAAACCGGCCACCATGGTGGACAGTTCATCGTCTCTCCGCCTCGTTGGTCCATCGCCACGATTCGTCTCGCGAGGTGGCGACAAGCTCGCCGGAGCCCTCGACCTGTTCGATGTGGCTGTCACGGGGAGGCGCTGCCTGGATGCGGGAGCTTCGACAGGCGGCTTCAGCGATTGTCTGCTTCAGGAAGGAGCATCCGCGGTCGTTGCCCTGGACGTAGGGTATGGACAGCTGGCATGGAGGATCCGAAACGACCCGAGAGTACGGGTGGTGGAGAGAACCAACCTCCGTCACGTGGACCCCGCCGACATCGATGCGCCCTTCGAGGTGATCGTTGCCGACCTGTCATTCATCTCCCTCTGTACGGTTCGCGAGGCGCTCGCGGCTTGCAGCACCGGGGACACAGACTTCGTCCTGTTGGTGAAGCCACAGTTCGAAACAGGACGGAGCAAGGTTGGCAAGGGCGGGATCGTGCGCGACCCTAAAGTGCACACTGAGGTGCTCGAGAGGGTGACCGGCTGTCTCGAGCGTTCGGGTATCGGTGCGAAAGAGGTGATTCGCTCTCCTATCCGGGGAGCCGGCGGGAACGTGGAGTTCTTCCTCTGGGCAAGGCAGGGGCTTGTGACTGTGAATGACGAGATGATCGCAAAGGTGGTGCACGCGTGAGGCTGACGATGGTCGTACACGAGAGGCGTCCACAGGCGGGAACCGTGGCGGAACGCTTTCGCGAAGGCTGCCTGCTGCGGGGCATCGAAATCGTGGACCAGGAAGCAGAGCACGTTGACGCCGTCATTGCCATCGGCGGTGATGGGACCGTGCTGCGAGCAGCCAGAATCGCGTTGAAGTCGGGCGCCGCGCTCCTTGGAGTCAACGTTGGACGGAAGGGTTTCCTGGCGGATGTGGAGCCGGCCGGATTGCCTGAAGCACTGGACGTGTTGGCGTCTGGGACATGGCGCGAGTCGGCCCGCATGACGATCCGGGCACGCATGAACGGAGGAGAGACGGCGGTGGGCATCAACGATGTGGTGGTCGAGAAGACCGGAGGGCACAGCATCATCTCGATCGAGGTTCGCGTCGACGGCGAACGCTTCATCGACTACCACGCCGACGGCCTCGTGTTCGCAACGCCGACGGGTTCGACCGCCTACAACCTCTCTGCCGGTGGACCACTGATGGATCCCGAAGTCGAGGCGCTGATCATGTCGCCGGTCGCCCCCCACTCATTGTTCTCGAAGTCGGTCATCCTGCATCCGGATGCCGAGATCCGATGCATGGTGGTTGCCGACAGGCCCGCAGGCGTCAGTGTGGACGGACGAGATCTCGGAACGGCACACAGCGGCGACATGATCTTCATCGAACGTGGGTCTGAACAGGTTCGCTTCATCGACGTATCGGGTACGTCGTTTCCTCGGCGTGTGAAGGACAAATTCCATCTCAATGAGGATCGAAGGTCGGTGGGTGGCTGAATGCTCGACGAGTTGAAGGTCGAGAACCTCGGCATCCTCGACGAAGTCACCATTGAGCCTGGCCCGGGACTGGTGGTTGTCAGCGGTGAAACCGGTGCAGGCAAGACTTTGCTCCTTGGAGCGTTGCGCCTGTTGATGGGCGGGCGCGTGTCCACCGACACGATCGGCCCGCGCACAGCAGAGGCCATGATCGAAGGCCGGTTCGTGATCGATCACGAGGAAATGGTGCTCGCACGACGTGTCACAGCTGGACGAAGCCGAGCCTACGTCGACGGGCACATGGTGCCGGCTCGTACGCTCGAGGAGCGGACGCAGTCACTCATCGAGATCATCGGCCAGCACGATCGGCTGAAGCTTGCCCGGCCGGGTGCGATGCGCAACCTCGTCGATGCTCGCCTGAACTCGCGTTCCGTGCTGGAGTCCTACCGGGATGCGTGGGAGAACGTGAAGGGCCTCGAAGCAGACCTGGAGGCACTCGGAGGTGATCGTCGCGCCCTGGAACGCGAACACGACCTCCTTTCGTACCAGCACAACGACATCATTTCTGCCGGTTTTCAGGCCGGCGATGACGAACGGCTACGCCAAAGCGCCACGCGACTTCGCAATGCCGGCGAACTGACCGAGGGCCTCTCGAGAGTGCGCACGGCGCTCGAAGACACCATCACGGCCGCCGGATGGGCCATCGACGAACTGAGGACCGTCACCGGCCTCGACCCATCGACGGTCCCGCTGCTCGCCGAGGCCGACGAGGTTGCGGTACGTGCAGGCGAATTGTTCACCCAGGTGCGCCAGCTCGCGGAAGGCATCGAACATGACCCTGCCGCTCTCGACGTGCTGGAACAGCGCATTGCGCGCCTCGCCGATTTGCAGCGCAAGTACGGCGCAACACTCGATGACGTGCTCGGCTTCGGAGTGCGAGTGGGGCACAGACTCGAACAGCTGGATCGTCTCCTGAGCCGGGCGGACGCCATCGGAGATGACCTGGGGGAAGCGAAGAAGGAACTCGAAGCAGCCGGAAGATCCCTGCTCCTCGCTCGAGAAGAGGCGGCGCGGACCATCGAGGGGGAGGCAGCACAGCATCTTCGCGAACTTGGGTTCTCCGACGCCTCGTTCCGGATAACAGTGGAAGAGACACAGGCCGGGCCAAACGGAGCCGACACCGTCCGGGTCCTCTTCGCCTCGGATAGCCGGCTGGACGCGGCACCCATCGATCGGTTCGCATCCGGCGGGGAGCTGAGCCGAATCGTTCTTGCCCTGCACCTCGCCGCAGACGTCGGGCACGTTCCCATCGTGGCCTTCGACGAGATCGACGCGGGCGTCGGCGGCGAAACGGCGCTTGCCCTTGGACGAAAACTGGCCAAGCTCGCGGTCAATCGTCAGGTGCTATGTGTCACACACCTCCCGCAGGTAGCCGCCTTCGCGGAGCGTCACTTCGTCGTCACCAGGGAAGGGATCCGGGCACGCGTCGGAAGGGTGGAGGGAGATGACCGGTTGCGTGAGCTGTCGAGAATGTTGGCAGGACTGCCAGAATCGGAGCAGGGTCGAAGGCACGCCGAAGAGTTGATCGCCGCGGCGCAGAGATATGACAGCTGAGTTCGCCCACGGGCTGCTACGCTGACGTCCCGTGGCGAAGTATGTGTTCGTAACGGGTGGTGTGGTCTCCAGTCTTGGGAAGGGGATCACTGCATCCTCCCTTGGAAGACTCCTCAAAGCACGGGGTTTGCGCGTCGTCAACCAGAAGTTGGATCCGTACATCAACGTCGATCCGGGAACGATGAACCCCTTCCAACACGGAGAGGTGTTCGTCACCGACGATGGGGGCGAGACCGACCTCGACCTCGGACACTACGAACGTTTCACCGGCGAGAATCTCCGGCGCGATTCCAACGTGACGACCGGTTCGGTGTACCTGTCCGTCATCCAGAAGGAACGTCGTGGAGACTATCTCGGCGGCACCGTGCAGGTCATCCCTCACATCACAAACGAGATCAAATCCCGCATCCGACGAATCGGCGATCGCGACGACATCGACGTGGTCATCACAGAGGTGGGTGGCACCGTTGGCGACATCGAGAGCCTGCCGTTCCTGGAAGCGATCCGCCAGCTTCGCAAGGATCTCGGACCACACAACACCGTCTATGTGCACGTGACACTCGTTCCCTACATCTCGGCCTCAGAGGAACTGAAGACCAAACCGACGCAGCATTCGGTGGCCGAACTGCGAAGCCGTGGCATCCACCCGGACGTGATCGTCATCCGCTCCGACCGCGAGGTCGGGTCCGACGCGATTCAGAAGATCAGCCTCTTTTGTGATGTCGATCGTGAAGCCGTGATCAACGCTCTCGATGCCGACAGCATCTACGAGGTCCCTCTGGAACTGCACGTTGCCGGTCTCGACGACGTCATCACCAGGCGCCTTCAGCTGGAGACACCTCCTCCCGACCTTGGCGACTGGCGTGCGATGGTGGAACGTGCGAGAAACGCCACGGAACCCGTCACGATCGGCCTTGTGGGCAAGTACGTCGACCTCCCGGACGCGTATCTATCGGTCGTCGAGGCTCTGCGGCACGCCGCCGCAGGTTCAGACATGAAGCTGGACCTGAAGTGGATTCCGAGCGATGACATGGGCGGCCTCCTCGCGCCAGAGCGTCTTGCCGGAGTGAATGGCATCGTGGTCCCCGGTGGGTTTGGGATCCGAGGAATCGAGGGGAAGATTTCGGCCATTCGGTACGCGCGAGAGAACGGTATTCCGTTCCTCGGCTTGTGCCTAGGGTTGCAGTGTGCGGTCATCGAGTTCTCCCGATCTGTTCTCGGTCTGACGGACGCCGACAGTGCCGAATTCAACCCGACGACAACGAACCCGGTCATCGACCTGATGGAAAGTCAGCAGGATGTCTCCGACATGGGCGGAACCATGCGCCTTGGCCTCTATCCGGCGAAGCTCGCAGAGGGGTCTCTCGCACGCCGCCTGTACGGACAGGAGCTGATCTACGAACGCCATCGGCACCGCTACGAAGTGAACAACAGGTACCGCAAGGACCTCGAAAGCGGCGGCATGCGACTGTCGGGCACCGCCCCCGACGACTCGCTGGTGGAGGTCATCGAGCTTCCCGGGCACCCGTTCTTCATCGCGTCCCAGTTCCATCCCGAATTCAAGTCGCGCCCGGATGATCCACATCCGTTGTTCCTCGGCCTGATTCGTGCCGCGGTCGCGAGAAGGGCGATGCCCGAGGCCGCCATCGAGACGGTCGGGCTTCCTCAGCCGCAAAGCCGGTGACACCACTGCGGCTCATCGGTCGACGATTCCTTGCCGCCGGCGCATTCCTCGACTTCGAACGACTGCACTACATCGCCTTCGACGGGCGGCACGCCGCCAGAGAGGTCGTACACCATCCGGGCGCTGTCGCCGTCGTTCCGATCATGGGAGAAGAGGTCATCCTGATCGCTCAGGATCGGATTCCGGTCGGAGAGCGGCTCCTGGAGATTCCCGCAGGCAAACGCGACAAGACCGACGAACTACTCGAACTGACTGCCATACGAGAATGCGAAGAGGAGATCGGCTATCGGCCGGGACGTCTGACACCGTTGGGAAGTATCTACACGACGCCGGGTTTCAGCGACGAGAGGATCTGGTTGTTCAAGGGAGAAGACTTGGAGTCGGTGCCGGCTCGACCGCAGGGCCCGGAGGAAGTGATGGCCGAGATCGTGCGCCTGCCGATTACCGAAGCACTGCGTAGGGTTGATGATGGAGAGATCCTGGATGTGAAGACCGTGATCGGACTTCACTCGTTGAGAAGGGAGTTCGGACCGTGATCATTGGAGTGCCACGAGAGATCAAACCGGGTGAACATCGCGTCGCCATCACTCCTGTCGGTGTCCGTGAGCTCATCGGCAGAGGCCACCGCGTCGTCATCGAGACCCGCGCCGGAGAGGGCTCGACGATCCACGACGTTGAGTACGAAGATCAAGGCGGCGAGATCGCAGCATCTGCTCGAGACGTCTTCGAGATCGCCGAACTCATCCTCAAAGTGAAGGAGCTGCAGCCGCCGGAGGTCGCGATGCTGCACGCAGAGCAGGTGCTGTTCACGTATCTGCATCTGGCCGCTCATCCGGATCTGACAGCAAGGATGCTCGACCGTGACGTCATCGGTATCGCGTACGAAACCGTCGAACTTCCCGGCGGAGCGCTGCCACTGCTCGCTCCGATGTCGGAAGTGGCCGGAAGGATGGCGACACAGGCCGGCGCCTACTTCTTGGAGAAGGCGCACGGTGGACGCGGTGTCCTGCTCGGCGGTGTCCCGGGGGTCATGCCGGCGAAAGTCGTGATCATCGGTGCGGGCATGGCCGGTACGAACGCTGCGATGATGGCGGCGGGCCTCGGCGCCAGAGTGGTCGTTCTCGACACGGACGCGGCGAAACTGCAGGCCCTCGATGCCCTCTACCGTGGGCGCATCCTGACTTTGTCTTCGAACATGCTGACTATCGAGGAACAGGTACGGGACGCAGACCTCGTTATCGGAGCGGTCCTGCTTCCGGGAGCGTCCGCTCCCAAGCTGGTGACCGAGACGATGGTGAAGGAGATGAAACGCGGCTCCGTGCTCGTCGACATCGCGATCGATCAGGGCGGGTGTTTCGAAACGAGCAGAGAAACGACTCACCACGACCCCACCTACGTTCTCCACGAGGTCGTTCACTACGCCGTCGGAAACATCCCCGGCGCCGTTCCTCACACGTCGACCTACGCGCTCACCAATGCGACTTTGCCCTACGTCCTGGCGCTCGCCGACGGTGGCGTTTCGGGAGCCGTTGCCAGGCGTCCGGAGTTGTTGTTGGGACTGAATATCATCGGTTCCGCCATCGTCCATCGAGCCGTGGCGAAAAGCCTCGGGTTGGAGTATGCAGATCCGACACAGATCCTCGACCACTGGCCGAATTGACGCGAAGTTGGATGCGACAGGCACCCGGGCGGGAATCGAGGAGTACCTTGCATCTCTGACAATCGAGCGGGGCCTCTCGCCGAACACGGTCGCTGCGTATCGCCGCGATCTGCAGCAGTACCTGACGTTCCTCGATGGCCGTCCGAGCACCGCAGGGTCGGTCGTCGAGTTCGTCTCGATGCTCCACGGATCGTCGTTGGCTCCGTCCACTGTCGCCCGCAAAATGGCGGCCCTTCGAGGTCTGCACCGTTTCCTGGTGGCCGAAGGCTCCGCTGTCGACGATCCGACGGTCTTGATCGAGACCCCAAAGCTCGCGCGCGGTCTGCCCAAGGCTCTCACGGTACAGGAGATGCTGAACCTGCTGGATGCACCCGATATTTCTTCGCCACTCGGCCGCAGAGACCGAGCATTGCTCGAGTTCATGTACGCAACCGGCGCACGCGTCTCTGAGACAACCGGCATCGATACGGACGCGGTCGATCTCGAAGAACGAACGGCGCTCGTGACCGGGAAGGGTTCAAAGCAGCGAGTCGTCCCGATCGGCGTGTATGCCGTCGAGGCCATTCGGGCCTACCTGCCCGATCGCATGGTCATGAGGTCGGGACGGCCGGATCCGGGCGCTCTTTTCCTCAGTGCGAGAGGCCGAAGGCTCAGCCGCCAGGGTGTGTGGCTGATCGTGCGGGCTCAGACGTTGCGAGCGGGCATCACCCCAGATCGTGTTTCTCCCCATGTACTTCGGCACTCGACGGCGACCCACATGGTGGAAGGGGGAGCGGACCTCAGAACGGTTCAGGAAATGTTAGGGCACGCTAGTATCTCAACCACACAGGTGTACACCAAGGTCTCTCCTCAACATCTTTACGAGGTGTACGTTATGTCACACCCACGGAGCAGGTGAACACACAATGGACGACATCCGTTCGACACTCACGAGGGAACGTGAAGAGCTGATTCGTCAGCTCGAGGAGTTCGGCGCGACCGATCGTGGCAACCTTCGTTCCGACGTTCAGTTCTCAGGATCCTTCGCAGACGCCGGTGCCGCCACTGCGGAACGCAGTGAAGTGATCGGCATCGTCCAGAGCCTCGCACGCCGGGTTCGGATGGTCGATCGAGCGCTCGCCAAGATGGACGAAGGCACCTACGGAATCTGTGACCGCTGTGGCGAGCCGATCCCCGACGCCCGTCTCGAGGCTCGGCCCGAATCTGTCCTCTGCGTCGACTGTAAGTCCCGTTCTTGAGCCCGATCGTCCAAGGCCTGATCTTCATCGCGGTGCTGGCGCCGTCCGTGATTCTGCATGAGGTGGCCCACGGCTGGGTAGCGGAGCGATTCGGTGATACCACGGCACGAGACGCCGGCCGGATCACCCTCAATCCGCTCGTTCACATCGATCCGATGGGAACGGTCATCCTTCCGGCGGTACTCGCATTGACGGGTGCGCCGGTATTCGGCTGGGCGAAGCCCGTCCCTGTCGTTCCCGCGCGTCTCCGAAGGCCGGTACGCGACATGGCGATCGTCGGGCTGGCCGGACCGGTCACCAACGGGATCCTTGCTCTGCTTGCGGGCCGATTGCTCCTGCCTGCGGTCTCGGGTTGGGTTGGTGTCGGCGTGTGGGCGTTCGCCTATGTCAATGTCGTGCTGGCGATCTTCAATCTGCTTCCGGTGCCACCCCTCGACGGCAGCCGTCTCCTGCCACTCTTTCTGGGCGCACGGGGTCGCAGCGTGTGGGCGTCGATCGAGCCGTTCGGTCTGTTGATCGTCTTCGCGCTCCTGTTCATCCCCAAGTTCTCGGTTGTTCTCATGGCACCGATCAGAGCACTCGCGCGGTTTGCAGGACTCGCATGAGTGGTTTCAGAGGGTGGTGGCACCTCCTGCGGCGGTTTCTCGAAGTGCTGACGGCCCGTCCCCTCGATGCGCAGGAGAGAAGAGAGGCCTCGGACCTGCTGCGATCGGACGCCGAGAACAGGATCTTCTTCGACCAGTCTGCTGCGGACCAGCAGCATGGCCTCGCGGCTGCGAAGCTCGTGGCGGGCAGGATTGAACTCCAGCGAGCGGCACTGCTGCACGATGTCGGAAAACGACAGGCCGGACTCGGAGTCTGGGGCAGATCGCTGGCCACCGCTCTCGCGGGGATCCACGTCGAAGTCCACGGTCGTTTCCGAACGTATCTCGATCACGGATCCCTCGGCGCCGACATCCTGGAAGAGCTCGGTGCGGAATCCATCGTCGTCGCCTTCGCACGACATCATCAGGGTGAGCGCCCTCCGACGATCACACCAGATGACTGGGACACGCTGCAACGTGCGGAGAGAAAAGCGCAAACCCTGTTGAAGAGGACAATACGATGAGGGCACCATGAAGACCTATGAAGTCAAGACCTCCGTCTTCGAAGGACCTCTCGATCTGCTCCTGCAACTGATTACGAGACACCAGGTGGAGATCACGGCGGTGAACCTCGTCGATCTGGTGGACGAATACCTGGAAACACTGGAAACGCTCGGGCAACTCGACATGGACGTCACGAGTGGATTCGTCCTGATTGCCTCGACGTTGATCCAACTCAAGGCGCGTCGCCTGCTCCCCACGGACGATGGGGTGGACATGGACGAGGAGCTCGAACTCATGGAGGAGCGAGACCGGCTCCTCTCGCGTCTGCTCGCGTGCGTGACGTTCAGAGACGTCGCCGCGGTGATCGCGTACCACCTCGAAGAAGCCGGCCGATACGTGTCGCGCTCGGGTGGCATGGACTTCTCGCCGCTGCACAAGCCACCGGAAACGGTGTTCACGATCGACGCCGAAGGACTTGCCGCTCTTGCCGGACGTCTACTCGACGCCACGGTGGCCGAGCCCGACCTCGATCATCTCGATCTCGATCTCCCGTCGGTGGGCGAGGCGATGGCCGATCTGAGAACCAGAGTCAGTGCAGCAGCCGAGGCAGACTTCTCCGACATCGTGGCACATGCGGAGCGAACGGTGGAGGTCGTCGCCTACTTTCTCGCATTGCTGGAGTTGGCTCGCTGGGGCGTCGTAGAGGCAAGCCAGGCCGGGTGGCTGTCGGAAATTCACATCAAAGCCACCGAGGCCGGCTCGAGGGAGGAGGGCGTCAGTGAATGGGAGTGAGACGACGGCAGTCTCGGTGCTCGAGGCGATCCTGTTCGTTGCGGAGGAGCCCGTGCCCATCGAAGAGTTGGCCGAGGTATTGGAGATGAGCACCGACCGCGTGCAATCGGAACTCGCCAAACTCGCCGGGGAACTGGACGACAGGGGATCAGGTCTGGTCGTACGCACCGTGGGAGGTGGCTGGCGCCTGTACGCGAGGCCAGGCGTGCGGGCCTACTTGGAACGCTATGCAACTACGCCAAGCGCTACCCGGCTCTCTCCGGCGGCGCTCGAAGTCCTGTCCATCGTCGCCTATGAGCAGCCGGTATCACGCGGGCAGATCGGAGAGATTCGCGGTGTCGATTCCGGATCCGCGGTTCGGACGCTGGAGCGGCGAGGCCTGATCGAAGAACGCGGGCGCCTCTCCGTGCCGGGCAACCCGGCCATATACGGCACCTCATCCCTCTTTCTCGAGAAGCTCGGCATCGGCTCACTCGACGATCTCCCACCACTCGCCGATCACGTCCCGCCTTCGCAGGTCGTCGAATCGCTCGAGGACACGTTCCGTACAGACCTGTGAACGAACGCCTCCAGAAGCTCATCGCTCATTCAGGGCTCACTTCGCGCCGCGGTGCGGAGGAACTCATACGGCAAGGAAGGGTGACGGTCGATGGAACCGCCGCTCATCTGGGGCAGAAGATCGACCCTGAGCAGGCATCCGTCTTGATAGATGGGGTTCCGCTCCCCGTGGCACCAGGTCTCGTCTACTACCTTCTGAACAAGCCGCCGGGGGTCGTCAGCACGGCGAGCGACCCTCAGGGCCGCCGGACGGTCGTCGAGATCGTGGGTGATCACACGAGGTTGTATCCGGTGGGACGGCTGGACGTGGACTCCGAGGGGTTGCTCATCCTCACGAACGACGGAGATCTTGCCCATCTGCTGATGCACCCGAGATTCGAAGTCGCCAAGACATATACGGTGCTTGTCGGCACCAACCCGACCGCCCGTCAACTCCGGGATCTGCGAGAAGGCGTGGAGCTGGAAGACGGGCCTGCGGCAGCGCTGTCCGCACGGGTGATCGATCGTTCGGAGGGACAGGCGTTGATCGAGATCGTGATGGGCGAGGGACGCAAGCGGGAGGTCCGCCGGATGTGCGGCGAGGTCGGCCTACCGGTTTTGAGACTCGTTCGGACGGCCATCGGTCCCTTGCGCGATCGTTCTCTTCGCCCCGGGTCATTTCGGTCATTGACCATTGAGGAAGTGCGAAATCTCTATGGAGCGGCGATCCCATGAGACGCTGCATGACACCAACCACTGCCCGAGGAGAGATCACCGTGCCGGGGTCTCGAAGCATCACGAACCGGGTTCTTGTGATGGCGGCCCTCGCCGAGGGAGTGAGCATCCTTCGGGGTGTTCCACTCTGTGACGACACAGAGGCGATGATCTCCGGATTGCGCAGTCTCGGTGTGAGAATCCGCAGGGACGACGACGAGTTCCAGGTCACAGGGACGGGCGGGAGAATCGGAAGACCCGGAGCAGCCGTCGATGCGATGGCCTCCGGCACGACTGCACGGTTCCTGACTGCGGTTGCATGCCTTGGCAAGCAAGTGGCGGTTGTTGACGGTGTGAGGCGGCTGCGGGAACGACCTCTACGCCCCCTCGTCGAGGCGCTTGGGAGCATGGGAGCACACATCGAAGGTGAACACCTGCCCATCGTTGCCGGGGGGAGCAGACTCACAGGTGGCAGTGTCGAGGTGGATGCCTCGGCGTCGAGCCAATTCGTCTCTGCACTGGCCCTCATCGGACCCGTGATCGACGGAGGCCTGTCGATCCGGTGGAGTGAACTCGTGTCGAGGCCTTTCGTCGAGATGACGGTGGAGGTCATGGCGATCTTCGGCGTGACGGCGGAGCTGTCCGATCGTGGTCTGACCATCCCGGACGGAGCTGCCTATCGGGCGGCCGAGATGTCGATCCCCCCTGACGCCGCATCTGCCGTATACCCGGCACTGGCTGCCGCCATCACGAAAGGCAGTGTCATGATCAAAGAACTGCGACGAGCACCTTCCCAGGCGGACTTGCGGGTCTTCCAGGTTCTCGAACAGATGGGCTGCCGTGTCGTATGGAGTGCAACGGGCGTGAGCGTGAACGGTCCTGAGCGGCTGCGTTCCGTGGACGCCGACATGGCCGGCGCCCCGGACGGAGCCCTCGCCGTAGCGATCGCAGCAGCATTCGCCGATGGGACATCGACCATCCGTGGACTCGGCACACTCGCAGCAAAAGAGAGCGACCGCATTGCCGGACTCGCCGAAGGGTTGACAGCCATGGGGGCCGTCGTCGAGGTCCAGGCCGCCGGCCTTTCGATCACCTCCGGCGACCTTCGCGATGCGACCATCGATCCGCGCGCGGACCATCGAATAGCGATGGTGTTCTCCGTTGCCGGGATCGCCAGGGAGGGGATCTGCGTGGAGGACACGGATTGTGTGAGCAAGACGTGGCCCGGCTTCTATGAAGACATGGCGCGAATCTCTGGTTCAGGCTGGGCACGGTCAAGCAGACGACAATCCGCCGGGTGATGCGGGTGCGAGGATCGACGGGCGCCATCGAGATGCCATACCCCCTTCGACCTCGACCAAGACCCCGAGACCACCTCTCCCGGCGTCGGCCCTGAGGGCTCCTCCCAGGGGAGGAAACGGCGCTCGCTGGGGAAGAAACAGGCCGGGAGGGAGGCCGACGCCGGCCGGAGGGGGAGTACGGCAAAGCCGGCCCAGCCACTAGGGTTGCCCCGCCATGGAGCATCTCGTGATCGCGATCGACGGGCCGGGAGGATCCGGCAAGACGACGGTGAGCCAGGCGCTCGCCAAAGCTCTGGGGGTGGCGCATCTGGATACCGGTGCGTTCTATCGGGCAGTCACTTTGGCGGCACTTCGGGCTGGAATCTCCGCCGCACCGGACCTGGCCGCTCTCGCGAAGCGTATCGATCTGCGCTACGAGGACGGGCACATGTATCTCGACGGCGAGGACGTCTGTGGGGCGATTCGTTCGGAGCCGGTCAATGCGTTCGTGTCGGCGGTCAGTGCGGAGCCGGCTGTACGCAGAGCAATGGTCGAATGCCAGCGGCATTGGGTCCAGCGCCATGACGGTCGGGCTGTCGTCGAGGGCCGGGACATCGGGACCGTGGTCTTTCCGCACGCCGAACTGAAGGTCTTCCTCGTTGCACGGCCGGAAGTGAGAGCCGCACGCCGTGCACACGAACTCGACGCCCCCGGAGTAGAGAACGTGCAGGAGGACCTCGCGCGGCGGGACCACCTGGACTCTTCCCGCGCCGTGTCACCGCTGAGCATGGCAGAAGACGCCATCACGATCGACACATCCGACGTGAACGTGGACGACGTCGTCGAGCACATTCTGACCATGCTCTGAGAAGGTCGTCGCTTCAGGAGTTCAGCGCGCCGAGCGCCTCCGTCGCCGTCCAGGTCCGATCCTCTTGCAGAGGTCCGGCTTCGCCCGGAGTGCGGACACAGAATCCTCCTTCGACTGCGAACTGAAGGGCGGTGAGGAATCCCCTCAACTGGCGCGGAAGTGGAAAGTACTCGTGTTCATCGGTGACACGCGCCAACACGTATCCGTTGCGCGGCGCGATGCGCCTGATCACCTCCCGAACGAGATGATCAGGCGCCGAGGCTCCGGCCGTGACTCCAACGACGTCGACCTCTTCCAGCCAACGATCCTCGATCTGGGCGGCGGAGTCCACCCTGTACGCCGCTGTCCCGGCGCGCCGGGCGACTCTTACGAGGGACCTCGTGTTCGACGAGGTCTCAGACCCGACGACGAGAATGAGGTCCGCACGTTGCGCGAGGTCTTTGACTGCCTCCTGGCGGTTCGTGGTGGCATAGCAGAGATCACTGCGCCGGGCGGTACGAAGTCCGCTGAATCGATCCGATGCGGTCTCGAGGACGGCTTCCCACTCGTGTAGTCCAAGGGTGGTCTGTGCGAGAAGCGCGACACGAGACTCGTCGCTTGGCACGAAGGCATCGAGCGCACCGTCGGGTTCGACGAGCGTGATGGCGTCCGGTGCCTCGGCGACGGTGCCGATGGCCTCATCATGCCCTTCATGACCCACATAGATGATGTCGAAACCTCGTTCCGCCATGCGTCTGACCTCATGGTGCACCTTGGTGACCAGTGGACAGACCGCATCGATGACGACACCTGCCCAGGCTTCGGCTGCCAACACTACTTCCGGGGCAGATCCGTGTGCAGACAGCATGAGCGGAGCACCGTGAGGGACTTCGGCGATGTCGTCGACGAAGATCACGCCCACGTCTTCGAACGCTCCGACGACCCACTCGTTGTGCACGATCTCGTGGTAGCAGTAGACGGGAGGATCGAAGACGCGAATCATCCACGTGAGCGCCTTGATGGCCATCTCCACGCCGGCGCAGAATCCGCGCGGCTCGGCAAGAAGTACCTGATCGACCATGGAGCGATGGTAACGAAGTGCCTGGAAAACCGGCACCCGGCCTATCCTTGCGACCCAAGGAGGCTTAGTGAGTCGCATGCCCGTCGTCGCCGTGGTGGGGCGCCCGAATGTCGGAAAATCCAGTCTCGTCAACCGGATCCTCGGTCGGCGTATGGCCGTCGTGCAAGAAGAACCCGGGGTCACCAGGGATCGTAGAGAGTTTCGTGCCGAATGGGCCGGACGGGAGTTCCTCCTGGTCGATACCGGTGGATGGGAACTCAATCCGAGCGAGGAGCTCGTTGCCGCGATCTCCGCCCAGGCCGAGGCAGCGCTCAGAGCGGCCGACGTCGTCCTGCTCGTCCTCGACGCCACCGCAGGGATCTCCGCCGACGATGCGCAGGTGGCGTCGCTGCTGCGGGGCGCTCCCAACGACGTGATCGTGGTTGCCAACAAGGTCGATGGACCCCGCCAGGATGTCGACACGGCAGATCTGTGGCAGCTCGGCCTCGGCGAGCCGATGCCGATCAGTGCCCTGCACGGTCGCGGGGTGGGGGATCTTCTGGATCGTGTCGTGGCCGGACTTCCCAAAGACGTCGCCAAGGGGAACGAAGACGTGCAGACACTCGCGATCATCGGACGCCCGAACGTGGGCAAGTCGACGCTGCTGAACCACCTGGTCGGAGAGGAACGAGTCCTCGTATCTCCGGTACCGGGAACGACACGGGATCCGATCGACGCCATGGTCGAACTGGGGGAGCAACGCTTCAGGGTGGTGGACACCGCCGGCATCCGACGTACTCCGAAAGTGAAGGACCCCGCCGACTTCTATTCGGTGCTGCGCGCCAAAGGCGCGCTCGCGGAAGCGGATGTCGCACTTCTTCTCATCGACACCGTCCAAGGTGTCGCGCAGCAGGACCAACGGATCGCTCAGGCGGCGGCCGAATCCGGCGCAGCTCTGATCGTTCTACTGAACAAGTGGGACGCGGCGGACCTCGAACAACGCGAGATGGTCACGCGTGACGTGGCCGACCGTCTCCAGTTCGTGGGATGGGCACCACTCCTGAGAGTGTCGGCGCTCACCGGAGCGCGCCTGCATCGACTCGCTCCCGCCATTGATCGCGTCCTCGAGTCGAGAGAGTTCCGGATTCCGACAGGGACGCTGAACAGGCTCATCAGGGGATGGCAGGCGAGTCATCCGCCTCCGGTCCGGAAGGGGCGCCGACCGCGAATCCTCTACGCCGTCCAGGCAGGGACCTCTCCTCCGACGATCATCCTCTTCGTCTCCGGATACGAACCAGGCGACGACTACCTGCGCTATCTCGAGAATCGCCTCCGCGACGAGTTCGGATTCGAGGGGACCCCGATCAAGATGTTCGCGAGACGCCGCAAAGGTCGATCAGGGTAGGATGCGGCGGACACGAGAAAGGACACCGATGCGCCCGGTTTACGCAATTTCAGGCGGTCTATCCAAGTTCGCCAAGGCACGTCCGGACAAGACATTCCAGGCGGTGATCAAAGAAGCGTACGACGACGCCATCGCCGACCTCGGTCTCGACTTCCGCACATTCACCGCCGTGGCGGATGGATCAGTCGCTTCGTACTTCTCCGACCACTTCTCCCGTCAGCTCATGGCGGGGATCATGGCCCAGGACTATCTGGGCCTGCTCCCCAAACCCGGTCACAGGGTCGAAGGCGGCGGCGCGACGGGAGGACTGTGCTTTCAGGAAGCATGGAAGTCCGTTGCTTCGGGCGACATGGACGTCTGTGTCGCCTATGGCTTCGAGACGATGAGCCACGTCGAGACGTGGAAAGGAAACGAGTTCATCGCACTCGCCTCCGATGTCTCGTGGGACTACCCGGTGGGCGGGTTCTATTCCGGCTACTACGCCATGATGGTGTCGCGCCACATGAAGGAGTTCGGCACCACTCCGGAACAGATGGCGGCAGTGTCGGTCAAGAACCATCGCAACGCGTACTTCAACCCGTACGCCCAGAAGCGGAACAGGTACACGATCGAAGATGTGCGCAATGCTCCGATGGTTGCCTGGCCTCTCACGCGCCTCGACATCTGTGTGATGTCCGACGGGGCCGCGGTGACGATCCTCGCCTCAGAGGAGGGACTCACCAAGATCGAACAGGCAGGTGGCCGCGTGTGGCGGCCCCTCGTCAAAGTGGCCGCCATCGGCCGCGGAACCGACGCGATGCGGATGTCGGATCGTCCACATGTCGATTACGACACGTTCATGCGCGAGTACGCAACGGACCAGGAGAAGGGTTCGGACGAGACCCGCTCCTACTACAGACGCCTCTGGAATCGCGGCACGCGCTATCCGGGGGTGCACTCCTTCAGGGCCGGTCGTAGCGCCGGAAACATGGCGTACAAGAGAGCAGGCATCAGCGACCCGCTCCAAGAGTTGGACTTCGTCGAGTTGCACGACGCCTACACGTCGTCGGAGATACAGACATATGAGGACCTCGGCCTCTGCCGATATGGAGAAGGAGGCCCGTTCGCCGAGTCGGGAAAGGCGTTCCTTCCAGGAATCGACTACGGCTTGGAGCTGCCCGACGATCCGCTCACGCCTGTCAACCCGTCCGGTGGCCTGATTGCCTGCGGTCATCCTGTCGGCGCGACCGGACTCATGCAGGCAGTCTTCTCGATGTGGCAACTGCAGGGCACGATCAACAAGCATTTCGCCGACGCGACCCTCCAGGTGCAGGACGCCAGGAGGGGAGCGATTCACTCGCACGCCGGGACAGGAACCTACGTGACGGTGAGCATTCTCGAAAGGGAGGACTGACATGGCAAGACTGCCCGAACGCCGCCCGGAGACCCTCGGTGGGTACATCGTTCACGGAATCCCCTTCCCGGTCCAGACCGATGAGGACGCCCTGGCATTTCTCAAGAGGATGGCGCCCATCCAGATCGAGCAGGAGTACTCGATCACGTATCTGCACTCCTACGGTCAGGACAGCCCTTGGTTCGCCGGCGTGACGAACAAGAAACTGCTCGCAAGCCGCGATCCCGAGACCGGCTACACGTATGCGACGCCGCGGGGCCACGACATGTACACGGGCGAAGAAACCGAGTGGATTGACATCACCGACCGGAAGGCATCGGTTCACGCTTTCACCGTCTGCCACTTCGGATCCGAGGAGTTCCTTCCCGAGACTCCATACGTGCTCGCGCTGATCCAGTATGAGGATGTGGACACGCTGTTCCTGACGAGGCTGATGGGAGTCGATCCCGACGCCGCCTCTCTCGATTGGATCGGCATGCATGTGAAGCCCCGGTTTCTGCGCAACTCGAAGCTGAAACCGACCGATGTCTACTTCATCCCGGCCTGACGCAATCCCGGCCGGAGAGGACGATCGCCCTCCCCGGCCGTTCGGGTTTCGAACCATCATCGGCTTGACGGTGCTGTATCTCGCATACCGGCTCGTCCAAGGGATCATCTGGCTGGTGCACTGGGTGGCCGGCTAGACGGGTATGATGCGGGCCCTCGGGCTGTGGCGCAGCTTGGTTAGCGCGCTTGACTGGGGGTCAAGAGGTCGCCGGTTCAAATCCGGCCAGCCCGACTGCCGGAATCCCTGTGAGAGCCGGGATATCCGCGCGTTGCACGACGCGATCCGGTCGAGGTGACCCCCGAGTGCTCACCTCGACCGAGTGGTGCCCACACAAAGGTGTCTCGAAGACCATGCAACCGGCGCCGAACACACCACTTCCCGCCGCGCGAAGGTTCACCTCCCGTTCAACTTCCGGCCATGGTGAGGTCACCACCGACCCCTAACGTCCCTGGCGACAAGACCGGTCGCATCGCGAAATCACGCGGCGCACCGCAACGAGGAGGAGGAAAGATGTCGGACGATCAACCAAGAAGAAAGAGGTCGCGCACCATACGCATCGGAGTGCTCGTCGCCGCGGTGACGCTCGTTGCCGCGGCGTGCTCGAGCTCGCCGGGATCGGCGGCCACCCCGGCGCCCGCGGGCGACGGAACCACCACCGCCACATCGGCGCCCGTTGGCGACGGGACCACCAGTGCCCCGCCAACCCTCTCCGGCACGTTGAACGGCGCCGGCGCCACGTTCCCCGCCCCCATCTACCTGGAATGGATCGGCGCCTACCAGAAGCAGTTCCCAGACGTACGCGTCAACTACCAGGCAATCGGCTCCGGCGGCGGGGTCCAGAACTTCATCCAGCAGACCGTCGACTTCGCCGGGACAGACGCCTATCTCACCGACGACGAACTGGCCCAGGCGTCACAGAACGGAACCGTGTACCACATCCCCACGGTCTTCGGCGCCGTCGTGCCCGCGTACAATCTCCCCGGCGTCGACGGCCTCACACTCGACTGTGACAGTCTGGCCGGCGTCTTCCTCGGCACGATCACCCGGTGGAACGACCCCGCGATCGCCGACCTCAACCCGCAGACGACCCTGCCCGACCAGGACATCCAGATCGTTCACCGCTCTGACGGATCGGGGACGACCAACGCCTTCACTCTCTACCTCGACACCTGCAACCCGCAATGGCATGACACCGTCGGGTACGGCAAGGACGTCGAATGGCCAGTCGGGGTAGGCGGCAAGGGCAATGACGGCGTCGCCGCGGCAATCTCCAATACCGAGGGGTCTCTCGGCTACGTCGAACTGGCCTACGCCACCCAGACCGGCCTCCAGATCACATCAATGGTCAACAAGTCGGGCAATGTCATCGAGGCGAGCCTGGAATCCACCGCCGCAGCCGCGGACGGCGTCACGTTCCCCGACGACCTGCGATTCACCCTGGCCGACACCGGCGCACCCCAGGGTTGGCCCATCGCCACCGCCACATGGATCCTCGCCTACGGCAACATGGCGGAGGACAAGGCGCAGCTCCTGCGGTCGTGGCTGACCTGGGCACTCACCGAGGGAGATGATGCGGCGATGGCTCTTGATTACGCTCCGATCCCCGACTCACTCCAGGAAAGGGCCCTCGCCTTCGTCAATCAGATCGGTGCCGGCTGACCGAACCGCAGAGTGTGAACCGGGCCGCACGGACCCTCTCCGAGCGGCCTGGTTCACGCGGCACAGATCACGGAGGCGTCCATGACCAACAGCAGTGGCGAACCCGGCGCACAAGGGCGCCGACCGATCGTCGATCACCCCCGACGTCGAGGGGATCGCGTCTTCCGACGCGTCGCTCTGACGTCGGCGGCCGTCGTGCTGCTCCTCCTCGCCGTCATGATCGTGTCGACCACCATCGCCTCGCTCCCCGTATGGCGATCCCAAGGCATCATCGGGTTCCTCCTCGGGATGCGCTGGGTACCCAACAAGGGCATCTTCGGGGCCTTCCCGTTTATCTACGGCACGGTTGTCACCGCGCTCATCGGCGTCCTCGTCGGTGTCCCCATCAGCGTCCTCATCGCCCTCTACATCTCGGAGGTCGCCGCCCCGAAGGTTGCCGGCCCCGTCTCCTACCTCGTCGACCTCCTCGCCGCCATCCCATCGGTCGTCTACGCGCTCTGGGGCATCTTCGTGTTCGTTCCCTACGTGGTGAAGCCCATCTCCGACCTCCTCTCCCGATACCTCGGCTGGACAGGCATCTTCGAGGGCCCCGTCTTCGGCCTGTCCTACCTCTCGACCGGACTCGTCCTCTCGATCATGATCGTGCCGATCGTCAGCGCCATCTGCCGGGAGGTCTTCGCCACCGTCCCTGCAGGAGAGAAAGAGGCGGCCCTGGCACTCGGTGCAACCCGCTGGGAGATGATCCGCCTCGCGGTCCTGCCGCGTTCCCGTCCGGGCATCGTCGGCGCGGTCATGTTGGGCCTGGGCCGTGCGCTCGGCGAGACCATTGCCGCCGCGCTCCTCATCGGATCCCAGGTGGGCATCCACCTCTCTGTCGTTCAACCCGGGTACACGATGGCGGCGGTGATCGCCAACCAGTTCCAGGAGGCCGACGCGGCCCAGATCAGCGCTCTCCTCGGCATCGGCGTTGTCCTCTTCTTCATCACCATCGTCGTCAACGTGCTCGCGCGCATCATCGTGGCGCGCACCGGAGGCACCCTCGTGTCGGCCGACCTATGACCACGGGACAAACTTCGCTGGGCAGGCCCCTCTCGGCTCGCCGACGTCTCACCGACCGTCTGGCACTCACTGCCATGTACGCTGCGGTCGGGGTGTCCCTCATCCCCCTTGCCCTCATTGCGTACTTTCTCATCGTGCGCGGTCTCGGGGCGATGAGCTGGGAATTCCTCACCAGCTCCCAGCCCCTCAGTTATGTCCAGCGAGGCGGTGGTGCACTCAACGCTCTCGTCGGCACCCTCTACATGGTCGGACTCGCCTCCCTTCTCGCCGTCCCACTGGGCATCGCCGCTGCGATCTACCTCAACGAGTACGGCTCCGGCCGTTTCGCCGCCGTCGTCCGCTTCTTCGCCGATGTCATGACGGGCGTGCCCTCGGTCTTCGTCGGGCTCTTCATCTACACCCTCCTCATCGTTCCCACGCCGCTCGGCTTCTCCGCCATCGCCGGAGGGATCGCCCTCGCCCTCATCATGCTGCCCATCGTCATCCGTTCGACCGAGGAGATCCTCCGCCTCGTTCCTGCGAGTCTGCGAGATGCCAGCGCCGCGTTGGGAGCCACGCGGGCCCACACGATCATGAAGGTCGTGCTCCCGGCGGCGCGCCGCGGGATCACCACCGGGGTGATGCTCGCCGTCGCCCGCGCCGCCGGAGAGACTGCGCCTCTCATCATGACCGCGCTCGGATCCGTCCAGCTCGCCTTCGGTTGGACGATTCCCATCTCGGCGCTGCCCCTCTTCATCTACGACGGGGCCCGCAACCCGTTCGCGGCTGGACAGGAACGCGCCTTCGCCGCGGCTGCCGAACTCGTCGCCATCGTCCTCGTTTTCACCGTCGCCGCACGCTGGATCGCTTCCCGACACGATCGCGGACTTGACCAATGAAGAGATTCCAACTCCGTGATGTCAGTGCGTACTACGGTGACTTCCGCGCCATCGCCGACATCGACCTCACCCTCCAACCTGGAGTGATCACGGCCCTCATCGGTCCTTCCGGTTGCGGCAAGTCGACCCTTCTGCGCTGCCTGAATCGGATGCACGAACTCGTCCCCGGGGCACGCGTCGAAGGCGAGATCACCCTCGACCATGAGGACGTGTACGGCCCATCGGTATCACCCGCCGAGGTGCGCCGCGTCGTCGGCATGGTGTTCCAGCGGCCCAACCCCTTTCCAACGCTGAGTATCTTCGACAACGTCGCCGCCGGACTCCGTCTGGACGGCGGATACACGCGTGACGAATTCGACGACCGGATCGAATGGGCCCTCAGCTCAGCCCACCTCTGGAAGGAAGTCGAACATCAGCTCGACGCACCGGGAGCATCGCTCTCGGGTGGTCAGCAACAGCGCCTCTGCATCGCCCGCACCATTGCCGTTCAGCCTGCAGTGATCCTCATGGACGAACCCTGCTCGGCACTCGACCCCATCGCGACGCTACGCATCGAGGACCTGATGCGCGAACTCAAGGAGGACTACACCATCGTCATCGTGACCCACAACATGGAACAGGCGGCCCGCGTGTCCGACTTCACCGGCTTCCTCGTGATCGAGGAGGCCGGAGACCCCGGCCGTCTCGTCGAGTTCGGTGAGACGAGCCAGATCTTCACGACTCCGGCCGACGAACGCACCGAACGGTACATCTCGGGGAAGTTCGGATGATCGGCAACACCGCACGAACCACCCCCCCTGCCATACCGATCCGGTTCGGAGCCGGGGAGAATCGAGGAGCCTTGGCCGATCACGTCGCCCCCGTCTACCGCGCCGACCACTTCTCGCTGTGGTACGGCGAGCATCAGGCACTGCGCGAAGTGTCATTCGAGATCGCTCCCCGCGAGATCACGGCGATCATCGGTCCCTCCGGGTGTGGGAAGTCGACGATGCTGCGCAGCTTCAACCGCATGAACGACAGCATCTCCGGCGTCTCGGTCGCGGGAACGATCCTCTTCGAGAACCGAGACCTCTACGACGACGCCACCGACGCCGTCGAAGTCCGCCGACGCACCGGCATGGTGTTCCAGAAGCCGAACCCGTTCCCGATGTCGATCTATGACAACGTCGCCTACGGCCCGCGCCTTCACGGCGAGCGGCATCCCGACGACATCGTCGAAGCGTCGCTACGTCGCACCGTACTCTGGGACGACGTGCGCGACCGCCTCCACCAGTCGGCGCTGGCGCTCTCCGGAGGTCAGCAGCAACGTCTCTGCATCGCCCGTGCCATCGCCGTTCAGCCTGCAGTGATCCTCATGGACGAACCCTGCTCGGCACTCGACCCCATCGCGACGCTACGCATCGAAGAGCTCATGCTCGAGCTCAAGGAGGACTACACCATCGTCATCGTGACCCACAACATGCAACAAGCCGCTCGGATCTCCGATCGTACGGCCTTCTTCACCGTCGATGTCGGCGAAACCGGCCGCCACATCGGCCACGTAGTAGAGTACGACGAGACGAGCAAGATCTTTACGAACCCCGCGGAAAAGGCCACCGAGGACTACATCACCGGGCGATTTGGATGACCAGCTTCCGCACCCAATTCCACACCGAGTTGGAGGCGTTGGAAACGACGCTGGTGGAGATGGCCAAGCTCGCCACCTCGCAGATCGAGAAGGCCATGGTGTCCATCGCCAACGCGGACACGCAAATCGCGGAAGAAGTCATCGCCGGCGATGGCGAGATCGATCGAATCTACCTCGAGATCGAGCGGCGGTGGACCGAGCTCATGGCATTGCAAACCCCCGTCGCGACCGATCTGCGCCGGATGACACTCATGCTGCAAACGAATCACAGCGTCGAAAGGATCGGGGACCAGGCCGTCAACATCGCCAAGATTGCACGAGCCACCCACGGGCTGCCACGCAGCAACACCATCCTGCTGCATCTCCAGGAGATGGGTGACATCGTCATCCCCATGCTGAACGTGGCGATCGAGGCCCTGGTCAAGCGTGATCTGGAGCTGGCATTCCGCCTGCCCGTGATGGACGATCCCGTCGACCGTCTGGATCGCAACATGCACAAAGCCGTCGTGAAATGCGGCCCCGACCCCGAGTTGCTCGAATGGGCAGTGCACATGATCATCGTATCGCGGGCCCTCGAACGCGTCGGCGACCGGGCCGTGGACATCGGCGAGCAAGTCGCCTTCCTCCAGACCGGCGAGTTCCAGGAGTTTTCGGACGGTACACCGATCGTTTTCCATGGCGACTGAGAACCGAGTCCTGGTCGTCGAAGACGACGAGACTCTTGCCGAGTCGATCCGCTACAACCTCGAGCGGGAGGGTTTCTCGGTCGACGTCGTAGCCGACGGAAGCGAGGTTCTCCGCCGGCACAAGGCCTTCGGCCCTTCTCTCGTGGTGCTCGATCTGATGCTGCCCGGCATGTCCGGGTTGGATGTGCTGCGAGAGCTACGGGTCGACTCCACCGTTCCGGTGATCATCGTGACGGCCAAGGACACCGAGGCCGACAAGGTCACAGGGCTGGAACTGGGCGCCGACGACTACGTGACCAAACCGTTCTCGATGCGAGAGCTTCTCTCGCGTATCCGCGCGATACTCCGTCGAGCCGATCTCTACGCCAACGGTGAAGAGCCCGCTCTTTTGACCGGCGGACGCGTGAGGCTCGACACAGATCGGCACGAGGTTCGCGTGGACGCAGAACTCGTGCCGTTCCGGCCCAAGGAGTTCGACCTGCTCGAAGCGCTCCTCCGGCGAAAGGACAAGCTCGTGACCCGGGCCGTCCTGTTGGACGAAGTGTGGGGATACACGTTCTACGGAGACATGAAAACGCTCGACGTGCACATCAAACGAGTCCGCGACAAGATCGAGAGGGATCCCTCCCATCCGACCCAGATCGTCACAGTGCGTGGCCTCGGCTATAAGTTCGTTGATGAGAACGCGTAGGCTCGGCCATGCATAGGCGGTCGCCTTCCTTCCGACGCCGACTCGTCACCTGGTACGCGATAACGTTGCTGGTCGTCCTCGCCGGTCTCGGTCTGGCACTCGATCAGACCCTTCGATCCTTTCTCCTCGACCAGCTCACCGACTCTCTCACCGCCCAGGCGCGAGCCATCCAGCATGCATTGCCCGCCGATGAGCCCGATCTCCAGGCGACGGCCGAGGAACTCGGCGGAGAGCTCAACGTGCGGGTCACCGTCATCGCCCCAGACGGGACCGTGCTCGCCGACTCGGCCTCGGATCCGGCAACGATGGAGAATCACAGCACGCGACCGGAGGTAGTTGACGCTCTCCGCGGCAGAGTGGGGGTCGCCTCCCGAACGAGCGCCACTGTGGGCACCGCTTTCCGGTATGTGGCGCTCCCGGCACGCGATGGTGTAATCGTCAGGGTTGCGCTTCCCGAGACCGAGACACGAGAACGGCTCGCTTCACTGCGCTTGATCCTGCTCTTCTGGGGTCTCGTCGCCGCGGGTGTCGGCCTCCTCGGGGTCTGGCTCATCGCTCGACACACGATGCGTCCCTTGGAGAATCTGTCCCGGTCGGTGGCGGACATCTCAGAGGGCGCAGCCGAGACCGAGATACCCAAGAGCGGCATTGCAGAGCTGGACCACCTCGGCGAAGCGGTCGCCGAGATGGCCACCGAGATCGACGCCCGTATCTCCGACATCCAACGAGAACAGGAAGTACGAGACCTCGTGCTTTCCGCACTCGACATCGGGATCGTACTCATCGATGGCGACGGCATCGCGTATGCCAACCCACCGGCTCGAACGCTCATCGGAAAGGAGGCAGGCCGCGTGCAGGAACTTCACCCTGCAGTCCTCGGGAAACTCATCTCGGCCGCCGGCTCAGACGAGGACCGAGCGGCCGCCGACTATGAAATGGGTTATCCGGCACGGTCCATTGCTGCGGCGGCAATGTGGCTCGAGCGGAGCGGGCTCGTCATGCTGACGCTGACCGATGTGACCGAGGCAAGACGGGTGGAAGCCCTGCGGCGCGACTTCGTTTCCGCCGCGTCGCATGAGCTCAAGACCCCGGCCGCAGCCATCCAGGCGGGCGCAGAGACGATCCTCACCGCGCTCGATGACGACCCGGAAGCCGTCCGGCTCTTCGCCCAGATGGTCTGCGACAACGCCTTTCGACTCTCCGGCATCGTGAGCGACCTTCTCGATCTGTCGAGGCTCGAGATGCAGAAACCGGTACGAACTCCCCTCTCGCTCGATGGCCTCGTCGAGGACGAAGTCGATCGTCTCGGGGTCGTGTCGGTCAACGTGTCGGTGGAGACCGAGCCGGTCGTCGTGTCCGGAGATCGCGCCGACCTCACTTTGGCAATCCGCAACCTGCTGGCAAACGCGGTCCGGTACACGCATGAAGGAGGACACGTCCGGGTCAGCGTGTACACAGGTGATCACACTGCGATCGTCGAGGTGGCAGACGACGGAGTGGGAATACCGAGTTCCGACCTGCCGAGGGTCTTCGAGCGCTTCTACCGTGTCGACGAAGGCCGCTCCCGCAGAACCGGAGGAACAGGCCTCGGCCTGGCCATCGTCAAGCACGTGGCCGAGGAACATGGCGGCCACGTAGAGGCCGAAAGCGTCCTCTCGGAAGGGTCGGCCTTTCGGATCGTGATACCTCTCGAATCGTGATCAAGCCACGCGTGACCCAACGGTTGGCGCCCTGGATTCGTTTCGAGTCGGGTCGGAACAGGAACGACATGATCGACACGGGGCGCCGATGGCCGATGAGCTCGTGATGGGGCGACTCTGGAGCGCAGGACCCGACCTCTCTGATGCCTTCACCGGTATTGACCTTCCAGTCGCCTGGAGGGTCTATGGTGACCATGGCCCTGTGGTTTGAGCACCACGCCTAGGCCAAGACAACAACAGGGCTCCCGTGTCATCACCCACCCATCGATCATGAGCGGCAGCGGAACCAGGACAAGGAATGTGAAATGAACAGCACAGATTCCGGTGCCAGGAGCATCGAAGGACGAGGAAACGGTGAGATCCTGGTCGTGGGAGGTTACGGAGATGTTGGCGCCCGTGTCAGCGAACGCTTGGCCCACCGTTTTCCCGGCCGGATTGTCATCGGAGGTCGTCGAAGGCCCGCCGCCGAGACGCTGGCCGATCGTATCGGTCACGGGACCCGAGCCGTGCAGATGGACATCGGAGATCCTGAAAGTGTGACTGCCGCCCTGGACGGTGTCGAAACGGTTGCCGTCTGCTTGGACGACCCGACAGGTCTCGTAGCGGCGAAAGCGGTCGAGCGAGGCTTGGGATATGTCGACATCAACGCCGATCACCGGACCATGGAGGCTTCCCTCCGTCTCCACGAGCAAGCCTTGGCATCGGGTGCGCGGGCCGTCCTTGGCATCGGGCTGGCACCAGGCGTCACGAATCTCATGGCCGCCGGCGTGACTCGTTCGGTCGACGACCCGACCGAGCTCGTCGTCGGTGTGCACCTGAGTCTGTACGACGAGTTCGGCCCGCAGGCCCTCGAGTTCATGCTCGAAGCGGCAAGCCGGCCCTTTCCTGAGCCTCGCGCAGGTTCGACCCGCCTCGTCCTCCCTTACACCGGGCCACGCCCGGTCTGGTTTGGGTCCGACGTCGGATTCCGGAAGGCCCGCTGGTTCCCGTTCCCCGACCAGTTCGGGTTCATCGAAACCCTCGGTGTCCAGTCGGCGGCCACGCTGATTGCTCTCGACCCGCGCTGGATCGACAAGATCATGGCGACTCTCGCCGGCCTCCGAATCCTCCGACTGGCGGCCCAGCCGGGAATACGAGGCGCCCTGGCCTGGCTGTTCATGAGACTGCCCGGCACCGCACGCCCGGCGCCGGTGCAAATATCCGCCACCGCCAAAGGCGGCGCTTCCACGGCGACAGTCCTCCTGGAAGTGCTTGGTGAGTCGCAAGCCACAGCGGACGCCGTCGCCACCGCTGCTTCCCTCATCGGGGAAGTGGAAGCCGGCGTGTGGCTGCCCGAACAAGCCTTCGACACCAGAACTTTCCTCGACCGGTTGACAGCCGAATCCGACATGAAACTCACTTGGCTCGAACCGGGAACGAACAGCGCACCAACGCCTGGTTAGTCCGGCAGATCCCAGTCGGTTCGCCGCCACAGCGCGTCGCGACCAACTCACGAGGTGGGTGACGGCACTCTGGCGATCGAAAGGCTGCCGGCAGTGTATCGGACATTCCGCCCACAGAGCTTGTCGGGGCCTTGCCCAGTGGCGGAGGATCCCTATCCCCGGCGAGGGAACCGAGAGATCGGGGGTTCGAATCCGACCTGCCAGACCAGCGGCCCCCGTTACTCGCCGGGGCACTTGCCCATGGCTTCTCTCGGTCGGAGACCGCCTGTCGTGGAAAACATGCATGCAGCCGGCTGGTAGATCCTGGCCGCAGGCTGTTGGCTTGCCGCCGCACGAGGGCTAACCTCAGTCACGTTCCCGACGGGTAGCTGTCTTCGGGCGGAGGCTTCGACGGTGAACGCGAAGGATATGGGAAGAGCTACGGAGGGTTGCACTGTGAGACAATCACGGAGACTCTGGACGTGGATCGCGGTCGTTGCGCTGCTGGCGCTCGTCGCGGCAGCCTGCGGCCAGGGAACCACCACGGAGACCACCACTACGGCGGCTCCGGCCGCGACGACGACGACGGCGGCTCCGGCCGCGACGACGACGACGGCCGCTACGCCGAGTGCCACGGGCTTTACATACAAACTTGGTGTTTTCGAGGATCTGACGACCGACAACTTCTGGGCCTACATGGACCCGGAGGCCTCGGTCTGGAACGCATACGTCCTCGGAAACCAGCACCCAGGGTTGTTCACCCTGGCGGCGCCATCCTGGCAGCTCGTGCCGGACCTGGCGACCGCACAACCGAACAGCGCCGAGCAGGTCGGTGATGACTGGGTCGTGACGCAGGAACTGCGCCAGGGCTACATGTGGTCCGACGGAAAGCCGGTGACCGCGAACGACGTGGCCTTCACGTTCAACACCGCAGGTCCCGACTTCAAGTTGGGCGGCAACTGGGCAGGTTCACTTTCCCTGTACTCGCCGGATGACCCGGCAACCACCGACGTGGACGAGTCCGCCGAAGGCATCAAGAGTGTCGAAGCGGTCGACGACTACACCGTCAAGATCACGTTCTCGAGCGAGCCAGGCCTCGCCGTGTGGCAAATGGGTGTCGGCCTGATGCCGATCATGCCACAGCACTTCTGGCAGTCGGTCGTGGACGAGGCTGCAGCATCCGACGATCCGTCGACGACGCTGTATGCGGCTTCCGGTGAGGGCGAGCCCTCTGCCGGAGCGCTGATCTATGACAGCCGGGAGCCCGGCGCGTTCGCCAAGAACGTCGCCAACCCGGACGCCTACTATGCCGGTACGCAGTACACGTTCTACAGTGATGGAACCTTCGAGCAGGCCAACGCCGACAGAGGCTTCGATGAGAAGTACGACGGCACCGGCACCGGTGACATCACCCTTCAGTACAGCGAGGGTCCGTTCGTCAAGGACGTCATCTATTCGATCTACTCCGATCAGAACGCGGCCATCCTGGCGCTCAAGAGCGGCGAGATCGACTTCATGTTGAACCCGATCGGACTGAACACGGGGTTGAAGAACGAAGTTCTGAACTCACCCGAGTTGACCCTGATTGCGAACGCGTCCAACGGGTTCCGTTACCTGGCGTTCAATGTGCGCAAGACGCCGATGAAGTACCTTGGATTCCGTCAAGGCATCGCCTGCCTGACACAGAAGGAATTCCTCCAGACCCTGCTGGGTGGAGCCATCATTCCGGCGTACAGTCTCGTTCCGGAAGGGAACACCGCGTGGGCGAATCCCAACGTGGAGCAGATCTGTAAGGGTCTCAGTGAGCAAGAGCGCTTCAATCAGGCCGTCCAGTACTTCAAGGACGCCGGTTTCACCTGGGATGTCGAGCCCGCATGGGACGACAGCACCGCAGGCAACCTGCTTCCTGGTACGGGTACAGGACTCAAGGATCCTGACGGCAAGCTCGTTCCGGAACTCGAGTTGCTGGCTCCCGGACCCGGCTACGACCCGCTGCGGTCGACGGCCTCGATCTGGATCGCACAGTGGGCCGGTTGGCTGGGTGTCCCCGTCAAGGCGAACGCCACCGGCTTCAACGTGATCGTCGACAAGGTCTTCGCAGAGGGTGATGCCGCCATGAATTGGGACATGTACATCCTCGGTTGGGGCCTGGGTAACCCGGCGCTCCCGGACTTCCACGAAGCGTTCTTCGCCTCGTGGCAGGACTCGGCGAACGGTGGTTTCAACACTCCCGGTTACAACAACCCGGAATTCGATGCACTCGCGAAGGAATTCCTGGCCGCGACGACCATCCCCGAGGCCAAGAAGGCGGTGCAGGCGATGGATGCGAAGATCGTCAAGGATCTCCCGTATCTGGTCCTCTTCACCACGCCGGTCCTGGAGGCCTACAACAACAAGCTGATCTTCCCCTTCACGACCGTGTTGGATGGATTGGCGAACCTGAACGGCATGCCGGCCGCCGTGCAGATGGCCGACTGAGCAACCGACAACCCGAGACTGCTGGAGGGGAGGGCGAGAGCCCTCCCCTCCTTGCGAGAGTGTTAAGCTCCCACAGCCCGCAGGACGGGCGAGGAGGCGGAGGTTGCTGAAGTTCATCGGAAAGCGCACGGTCCAGAACGTACTCGTGTTTTTCGTCTTCCTCACTGCAACCTTCTTCGTTCTGCAAGCACAACCCGGTGACATCAGCGACCAGTTCCTCTCCAATCCGAAGATCCCACAGGCGGCACGTCAGCAGTACGCAGAGCGTCTCGGCCTCACCGGCTCGACGTGGGATCAGTACGTTCGGTACATGCGGAACTTCGCGACGGGCAACCTCGGTGTGTCATTCTCCGAATACCCGCGGGAGGTCTCGGACATCCTCAAGGAGCGCATTCCCCGGACGGTCGCACTCTTCATCTTCGCCACGCTCCTCTCGTTCTGGATGGGTTTCAAATCCGGCAAGATTCTCGCCTGGCGAAGGGGCAAGAGGGGAGAGAATCTGATAACGATCACGGGCGTGTTCTTTCAGACCGTGTTCTACCCGTGGTTCGCGCTCTTGATGATCCGAACGTTCTCCTTCGACCTCAAGCTGTTTCCGGGTGGCAAGTTCCTCACGGTCGAGAAGTGGCTGGACAAGCCGGATACGTTCGATGCCAACAGTGTCTTCAACAG